>CAISEZ010000070.1 GCA_903884535.1 uncultured Verrucomicrobia subdivision 3 bacterium | reverse complement strand
GCGCAACTTTCCGTCAGCCCAGCGGTCGGATTTCGGCCTCGGTTGGGACAAACGTTACTGCTGTTCCCACGCCGATTTCTGAAAATTTCACCCATAAAAATTGCAGGTCCGAAAATTCACCCGTAGTTCAACAGACTGTTAAACAAGGCGGTGAACGCATTCGTGCCCATTTGAATAATTGCGTTGGTCGCGGCGTCCGTCATTTGGTCGCCGCTTTCGGTGCGCATGACGAGCCATTCGCCCAGGCGCTTGCCGGCGTAGCTTGGCTCGTCGGGAAACAAAAATGCGTCCGGGTGGTTGGTCTCGTATTCATCGGTCAGGTAATCTTTTGCGGCGGGAGCAAGTTCGGAGCTGGAATCCAAGGCGATGGCCTGCATCGCGGAATCAACTTGTGGCATCGCCGGATAATGGCGCAGCAACCCAAATGCAGCGCTTTGGGTTCCAGGGTCAGGCGATTGCAAACGATGCAAAATAATCGGCAGTGCCTCGTCGGGCATCACCCCGGCCAAGGCGCGCAAGGTGTCAGTAATCCCCGGTTTTTCATGTGCGAAAAAATTGGTGAAAAGAGGCAACGATCTTTGAGGAGCGATAAGAATCAAAGTTCGCAATGCCGCGCTGGCCGCGCTTTCATTTTTACTTTCAACCAAGTTGGTCAATGGCGGAACAGCCACCAAAGCGTTCGTTCCAAAATTGGCCAGCGCACTGGCGGCATGGGCGCTGACCGGTTCATCTTTCAAAGCATCCAGCAACAACGGAACCGCCAGTTCAGGCGCGGAGGTTTGATAGCCGATGGCTTCCACGGTGGTGATGCGGACAGCACTGGATGAATCTTGCAGACGCGGTTTGATCCGCGCGAGATAAACGCCAACGTCGTCGGTGACCGACGCCGCTTGACCAATCGCCCATTGTCTGACCGCCGCGCTCTGGTTGGTCAGCGCCTGACAAACGACCGGCTCAGCCGGTTTGCCAACGGCTTCAAGGCAACGCGAAATGATGAGCAAGTGAAGGCGATCACCTTGATCCAGCAGCTTTCCCAATTCTTCGGCCGCCGGGGCGGCATTGGTTCCCAGCGCTTCAAAGCCCCGCTCGCCATACCATTGAAAGTCTATGGCCGAATGCCACTCGGTCTTTTCCATGTCGCCCAAGGAATACTGTTCGGAAGTTCGCCAACTGAGAAATCGCTTTCGGTATTTTTGAGTTCTTTCTATGAGCCATAAACTGACCGGGTCGTCCTTGGCTTTAACCAGACTCAACAATGTCGGCAATGCCTTTTTCGCTCCAATCGCGCGAATGGCACTTTGGGCTTCCTCAATTCGTTGAGTCTCGTTTCCCGCCGCCGCAAAGGATTGTTGCAGCCAGTAGGTGAGCGTTCGCCCGTGGTAGCGCGGCTGGCGTGGGCAAAGCATCAAAACGCCAAGCGTTCCCAAAATAAGAACAACCAAAATGAAGCGCAGTTTCACGGTTTAAGTCCACCAATATTCTGACAACCCATATCGAGATTTGAGCGGTTTGCCCCAAAAAGCAAGCGACGATTTGGAGCCAAGAATTCATTTCAATCATACAGTCGTTTATTTGCAGAAAAATTTCGCGCCATTGCCAGACATCGTTTAACCTGCGCCAAGTCGAAACGGTTTCACGCCAACTAATATAAAACTTGTCCTCCACGCTGACATTGTCGCCGATCGGCTTCATCCGCACGTCCAAGCCGATGAAGTTTCACGCGCTGCATCAGCCAGCCGAGCAGGCGGCAGAGCAGAATGTTTTGGAACTGCTGCCGGACTGCGACTACGAAAAAGCCTTGCAGGATCTCGCCGGGTTTTCGCGCATCTGGCTGCTCTCCTGGTTTCACCGCAACAAAACCTGGCGGCCGCTGGTGCTGCCGCCGCGCGGGCCGGCCAAGCGGCGCGGGGTGTTCGCCACGCGCTCGCCGCACCGGCCGAATCCGCTTGGGTTGACGCCGGTGCAACTGATCAACGTCACCGGACGCAAGCTCATCATCGGCGCGTGCGATCTGGTGGACGGCACGCCGATTTTTGACATCAAGCCTTACATCGCGGCCTACGACGCGTTCCCCGAGGCTGTCGGCGGCTGGACGGAGGAAGTCGCCTCGTCGCTCACCGCGCCACCGCAATTTTCCGTGTGCCTCTCGCCGCTTGCGGAGACGCAAGCGGAATGGCTGCGCGCCCATTGGCAGATTGATTTTTGCCAACGCCTGTTTGAATTGCTGTCGCGCGATCCCACACCGCACCGCACCCGCCGCATTCGGCGCCGCGGCGACGACCAATTCGTCATCGGCTGCGGCGCGTGGCGCGCGGTGTTCACCGTGTCGGAAAAAATGGTGAATGTGGTCACGTTTGAGACCGGTTATCCGCCGCGGTTCCTAAACAATCTCACGCTCGAAGATTTGCCGGATCGCGAGGCGCAACTGGCGTTTCTGAAACTCTGGCCGCAGGCGCGCTGGAGCGGCGGTTGAGTCAGCCGATCCTTCCTGTTCAAACCACATTGTTCCGGTTATGCTGTGTCCGCATGGCAATCATCGGCAAACGCAACACTCTTTCCGTCGTCCGCGCCTCGCAGCCCGGCCTGTATTTGGACGGAGGCGAGCTGGGCGAAATCCTTTTGCCCGGCCGCTACATCCCGAAAGATCTCAAACCGAAGGACAGGCTCGATGTGTTTGTCTATCGCGATTCCGAGGATCGCCTCGTCGCCACCACCGAGACGCCCAATGCGATGGTCGGCGAATTTGCGTTGATGAAGGTCATCAGCATTCACGAAAACATCGGCGCGTTTTTGGATTGGGGGCTCTCGAAAGATTTGCTGCTGCCGTTCCGCGAACAGGAATTTCCCGTGCGCGTCGGCGACAAAGTCATCGTCTATGTCTGCCTCGACGTGACGAGCAAGCGCATTCTCGCCACCATGCGGGTGAACCGGCATCTCAACCGCGAGACACCGGCGTATCGCGACGGTCAGCCGGTGAACATTCTGGTCATCGGCCGATCACCGCTGGGCTACAACGCCATCGTGGATAATGCCCATCGCGGCCTGCTTTACAAAAGCGATCTCGCCACGCCGCTGGAAATCGGATTGAAGACCAAGGGCTTTGTCCGCACGGTTCGTTCCGGCGGAAAAATTGATCTGGCGCTGGACGCTTCGGGCTACCGACGCGTCGCGCCGCTCACGAATCAGATCGTTGAGATGCTGCAAGCCAGCGGCGGGAAGCTGGCCTTTGACGATGACAGCACGCCCGTCGCCATCCGGCAGAAATTCGGCGTCAGCAAAAAAGCCTTCAAGCAGGCGCTGGGCAAACTTTACAAGACCCGGCGCATCGCCTTCACCAAACCGGGCATCGAATTGCTGGAAAATACCAACTGGTCGCCGGGCAAGTGATGGTTCATTTCGGACGCATTGGTTGCCGCCGCGTCGCCAGTCTGCCGGTGCAGATTCAACCACCGGAGAATTTCAATTTTTGACACGCGCTCGCGGCTGTTTATCCTTTGGCCATGCGCAATGTTCAAGTTCCCCTCGGCAACCGCAGCTACGCCATCAAAGTTGGTGGCGGCTTGTTGCCACGGCTTGGCGCGGAGTGCGCGCAGCTTCAACTCGGCCAGCGCTGCGCGGTCATTACCGATTCCAACGTCGGTAAAAAATTCGCCAAGGCCGCGCTGAAATCAATGGCGGCATCGGGCTTTCAACCGGTGCTGATCACCGTGCCCGCCGGTGAAAAATCCAAGTGCATGGCCGTCGTTGAAAAATGTTACGACCAGTTGGCCGCGCACCGGCTGGAACGGAAATCCTTCATCGTGGCGCTGGGCGGCGGCGTGGTAGGCGACCTCGCAGGCTTTGTGGCGGCGACCTATCTGCGCGGCATCCCGTTTGTGCAAGTGCCGACAACGTTGCTTGCGCAGGTGGACAGTTCCGTCGGCGGCAAGACCGGCGTGAATCTCAAGGCCGGCAAAAATCTGGTCGGCGCATTTTACCAGCCGCAGATGGTGCTCTGCGATCTGGACGCGCTGAAAACTTTGCCGAAGCGCGAATTCATTTCCGGCCTCGCCGAGGTCTTCAAATACGGAATTATTTACGATGCTATTCTTTTCGCGCAGCTCGAACGTAATCTGCCCAAGCTGCTCAAGCGCGAGGCCGAGACGCTCGCCGCCGTCATCGCCCGCTGCTGCGAAATCAAGGCAGACGTGGTCGGCCAGGACGAAACGGAAGGCGGCCTACGCGCCATTTTGAATTTTGGTCACACCATCGGTCACGCGATTGAAAACAGTTCCGGCTATGGAAAATATTTGCACGGCGAGGCGATTTCGATCGGCCAAGTCGCAGCGGCCAAGTTGTCGCACAAGCTTCTCGGTCTGCTCTCGGGCGACGCCGAGCGGATTGAAAAACTTTTCGCCCAGGCGGGCCTGCCTGTGAAGATTAAATTAAATGCCGCCCAGCGCAAAAAACTGTTCGCCGCGATGAAGCTCGATAAAAAGGTCAGCGGTGGCGAAATCAAATTCGTGCTCGCCGAGAAAATTGGCAAGGTTTGCTGGGGCCAGAAGGTGCCCAGCGATCTGATTGAGCAGGTTCTCGCCTGAACATTTCCGTTGAGTCGTGGCGAATTGAAAATAATATTCACGTTTCCGTTTTACACGGCGTCGCGACTTCGTTACACCATCCGACCGTTTCCAAATGAACGAAGCTCATATTCTTAAAATCGCCGGCGAACTCAAGGTTCAGCCGCGGCAGGTGCTCGCCACCGCCAAACTGTTTGCCGAAGGTGCCACCGTGCCTTTCATAGCGCGTTACCGCAAAGAAGCCACCGGCTCGCTCGACGAAGTCGCGGTGCTGAACATTCGCGAGCGGCTAATCGGTTTGGCCGATTTGGATAATCGGCGCGAGGCGATCATCAAGTCGCTGGCTGAACGCAATCTGCTTTCTGACGAACTCAAGGCGGCGGTGAACCAGGCTCATTCCGTAACGCAGCTCGAAGATATTTATCTGCCGTATCGCCCGAAGCGCCGCACGCGGGCGACCATCGCGAAAGAGCAGGGGCTGGAGCCGCTCGCCGACCTTTTGTTTCAACAGCAATCCACTGCCGATCCGCTGGCCGAAGCCGTAAAATATGTCAGCACAGAAAAAGGCGTGGCCGATGTCGCGGCGGCGTTGGCCGGCGCGCGCGATATCATCGCCGAACGCGTGAATGACGATGCGGTGGCCCGTGCAAAATTGCGCGATCTTTTTTGGAGCGAAGGCGTGGTGAAATCAAAAGTCATGTCCGACCAGCTGGAGGCCGGCGCGAAGTTCAAGGATTATTTCGACTGGAACGAACCGGTTGGGAAAATTCCCAGCCACCGGATGCTGGCCATTCGGCGCGGCGAAACCGAGGGTTTTCTGATGCTGCGCATCTCGCCGCCGGAAGAATCCGTGCTGCCTATACTCGAACCGCTCTTTGTCACCGGCAGAGGGCCGGCGGCAGACCAGGTGCGGCTCGCGGTGCAGGACAGCTACAAGCGGCTGCTCGGCTCGGCGATTGAAGTCGAGCTGCGCATGGAAACCAAGAAGCGTGCCGACACCGAAGCCATCCGCGTGTTTGCCGACAATTTGCGCGAGCTCCTGCTCGCCTCGCCGCTCGGCAGCAAAAATGTTCTGGCCATTGATCCCGGCTTCCGCACCGGCTGCAAAATCGTCTGCCTGGATCGTCAGGGGAAATTGCTGCACAACGACGTCATTTATCCGACCGCTTCCAGCGCCGGAGAAGTTCGCGAGGCGGCGATGGCGCTGTTGAGCATGATCAAGAAATACGAGATCGAGGCCATCGCCATCGGCAACGGCACGGCGAGCCGCGAGACGGAAACGTTCGTCAAAGCGCTCAAGCTGCCGTCCACGATCGCGGTCGTGATGGTGAACGAAAGCGGCGCTTCGATTTACTCGGCGTCGGATGTGGCGCGTGAGGAATTTCCGACGCAAGATCTCACGGTGCGCGGTGCGGTTTCCATCGGCCGCCGCCTGATGGATCCGCTGGCGGAACTCGTGAAGCTGGATCCAAAATCCATCGGCGTCGGCCAGTATCAGCACGATGTGGAACAAGGCTCGCTCAAACGTAGCCTCGACGACGTGGTCGTGAGCTGTGTGAACGGCGTCGGCGTGGAACTCAACACCGCGAGCAAACAGTTGATGGCATACGTCTCCGGCCTTGGTCCGGCGCTGGCGGCGAACATCGTGAATTACCGCAATGAAAACGGGCCGTTCAAGTCGCGCGCGGAATTAAAGAAGGTACCGCGCCTCGGCGAAAAGGCGTTCGAACAGGCGGCCGGTTTCTTGCGCATTCGCGACGCGGCGAATCCGCTCGATGCCAGCGCCGTTCATCCGGAGAGCTACGAACTCGTGGATCGCATGGCGAAGGATTTGAATTGCTCGGTGAAAGACCTGATGCGCGATGCCGGTTTGCGCCAGAAAATCCAGTTGCCGAAATACGTGACGGAAACGGTCGGCCTGCCGACGTTGACCGACATCCTCAGCGAGCTGGCGAAGCCTGGCCGCGACCCGCGCCAGAAGTTTGAAGTGTTTTCCTTCCAATCCGGCGTCGAAAAAATGGAAGACCTGAAGCCCGGCATGAAGCTGCCCGGCATTGTGACGAACGTCACGGCGTTCGGCGCGTTCGTGGACATCGGCGTGCATCAGGACGGTTTGGTCCACGTCAGCCAGTTGTCCGACCGCTTCATCAAAGACCCGTCGGAAGTCGTCAAGGTCGCGCAGAAAGTCACTGTCACCGTGACCGAAGTGGATTTGCCGCGCAAGCGCATCGCGCTTTCGATGAAGGCCGCGCCGGTGATCGGCGCGAGCACCAGCGGTCAACGGACTTCGCCGAGCGCGCCGCGTCCGACGGGCGGCGGATTTAATCGTCCAATGCCACCAACCAAGCCGGCGCCCGTGGACTGGTTCACCGCCGCGATGAACAAGAACAAAAATTAATTTATGGCCAAAGAAAAGAAATCATCCGCAAAGGCGAAGATGGACGAGCAGGCGCAACTGCTCAATCTGCTGCGCACAATTTTACCCAAGGTGGCGCCCGACCCGGCGTTCGCCGAAAAAATTTATTCCGCGTTTGAAGCCGAGTTGCGGGCCAAAAACAAAGTCAGCTCATTTGAAAAATTCTGCGAACGCATCCCGCTGCCGGATCTGGAGGCGAAGACGCTGGAAGAGGTGAAGCAGCAACTCGTCGCCGGTTTCGGCGATGTGGACATGGAGATTGAGCCGGACGAAAGCGGCAAGGCGCTGGCCGTGGATATATCGCTGCCGGATGGAACGCAGTTTCACAAAATCATTCCCGTGCGCCCGGTCGCGCCGGAAGGCAGCGACGAGGAGGAGATCACGCTGAAATTCGTGTCACTGCCCGTGGCGTTGCCGGGCGATCCGGAAATGATCTGGGCGCTGGCCAAGCGCGAGAACATGACGAATGACGAGGCGGGCATCGCGCTCAACAAAATCGAGGACGATTTTTGGGCTTCCAAGACCGGCCAGAAATTATTGCGCGATCGCGTGGAACGAAGCTTTCCCGAATTCATCGCGCGGGTGCCAGCGGGAATGCTCGGCGATTTGGGCTTGAAGCGGCATTACAAGCTGCCCGAAACGTTGAAAGTTCTGCGCGCGGCGTTGAAGAAATAACAGGCGTGGCAACGCTTCGGTTAAGACTTTCCATTTCGCGTCTTTGAATTAGATTGAACGACAAAATGATTCTGGTTTTGGACAACTACGATTCGTTCACCTATAACCTCGTGCAATATCTGGGCGAGCTGGGCGCGGACTTGCAGGTGCGGCGCAACGACGAGATTTCCGTCGAGCAAATCCGTGCGCTTAAGCCGGAGCGCATTCTCGTCTCGCCGGGGCCGTGCTCGCCGCGCGAAGCCGGATTGTCCAATGACGTCATCCGCACATTTGCCGGCGAAGGCATCCCGATTTTTGGCGTGTGCCTCGGCCACCAGTGCATCGGCCATACGTTTGGCGCGGAAGTCGTCGTCAATTACCGGATGATGCACGGCAAAGTCTCGCCGATTAAGCACAACGGAAAAGATTTGTTCGCCGGCATGCCCAATCCGTTTCTGGCCACGCGGTATCATTCGCTCGTCATCAAACGCGACACGCTGCCGGACGTTTTGGAAATCACCGCCGAGACCGACGAAGGCGAAATCATGGGCGTGAAACACAAGACCCTGCCGATCTGGGGCGTGCAGTTTCATCCCGAAAGCATTTTGACCGAGAGCGGCCGGACGATCTTGAAAAACTTTTTGAAATTGAAATAGCTCATGGACATTTTTTTGCTCAAATCCAAGATCCATCGCGCCACCGTCACCGGCGGCGACGTGAATTATGAAGGCAGCCTTACCATTTCGAGCGATCTGATGGACCAGTGCGGTTTGCAGGAATATGAAAAAATTCTCTGCGGCAACATGGCCAACGGCAACCGTTGGGAAACCTACGCCATCCGGGGCAAGAAAGGCACCGGCGAGATCATCCTGAACGGCGCGGTTGCCCACCTTGGCAAAAAGGGCGACGTGCTGACCATCATGAGTTTTTGCTCGGTGAGCCAGAAGCAGGCGAAGAAGTGGAAGCCGCGCGTGATTGTGCTTGGCAAGGGGAACAAGATTGTGGATACGCGTGGGATTTGATTTATGTTCCTCTAAATGCGATGCAATTTAAAATATGTGCCGCAGGAAAAAATGAAATTATCACACTCGGCTATTTTGAATTGTGCATATCGGATTTTTGGTTTCGGTTGTATTTTTGTCGGTGTTTGTATGTCGATTTATGCTTTATTGGCAATGTTTGGCATGAGTGATGAATATTCTGTTGCCGAAGGATGGTCGTTGGCGTTAATAACATCGTCCTTGATTTTGCTGGGCGTGATAATGGTTAGAGGGCTTTTGTCGAAGGGAAATTTCAAATAGCAGGCGTGTTCTCATGCGTAGCAGCCGATGACCGGTTTGAATTCTCAAATTTTCGGGCTGAACTTTCAGTCTTGAGTCACGGTTTCGTGATGCGGGCCGATGACGCATCCGGAAAAACGGCCCGGCCTTGGGTGGCATCCGCTGAGCCATGCACGGTGGCTTGTAAGCCGGCGAGCCGGGGAAATTGCTTCAGGTTTTTCACCAGCACCACCGCCACGTCATCCAGGTAAACCGGCTGCCAGCCTCGTTCTTTCCACAGCATTCCCGCCCCGGCCATGTTCGGCGGGAGCAGGGCAAAATCCGCCGGCCCGAGATCCAGCACCGGCTGGCGGGTCATATCGGCATTGTAAAAATTCCATTGGGCGGCGAAAACTTCGCGGGGATAGCAGGTGTCCAGCCGGCCATCAATCGAGACGCGGCTGTCGGGCAGTTCCCAGATGCACTCCTCGCCCCAATCAAAAAAAACGAGCAGGTTGCCATGTAATTCGTGTTGCTTGATAAAAGCCAGCGCGGCGACCGGATATTTTTTACACGGAATCTCCATCGTCCAGGGACGTTCCCGCGTGCCGGCGGCAAAAATAATTCCCAGCGAAACGGCGGCGAGAAAAGCCGTCGAAAAATGCTGAACGACAGGATTGCGAAACAAAACCAGCAAACGCGTGAAGAAATAATGAAAGCGTTTCAGCGCAGCGGCGAGGTGCGGCGGGACGAAGGCGAGCGCGGCAATGCAAAACAACGGTGTGTGGCGGGCGGACCGAAAGGCCATGAACCCCAGCGCAGCGGTCACGGCCAGTTCCCACAGCATGATTGAGCGGCGCGAAAACAGAAAACTGGCGGCGGCAATAGCGACGCACAGAAAAAAAGCCGCGTGGTCGCCGGTGAATGGCACTGGATTCCATTCGCCGATTTGGGGGCGCAACCACAGCACGCTGGCGGCGAGCCAGCGGACGAGTTCAAAACCGTAGGGATTGATGAGCAGAGCGGCCGCCGATACAACACTGGTGAATATGAGCAATGGAATTGCCCCAGCCGGCGCGGGCGCCGCAATGCGCAAACGAAAATATGCCGGCACAATTTGGCGGCTAAAATTTTGCGCGAACGTGGCGAGCGTGGTGACAACCAGCAAAACGATGCCGGCGAGAACACCGCCGTGGGTGTTGATCCAGACGCCAAACAAGATGGGCAAGGCCAGCGCCCAACGGCGTTTCCCGATGTGGATCTGCCGGAGAATCCACAGTTCAACCGCCAGTGCGAGCGCGGTAAAAATCTGCGGTCGCGCGGCAAAACCGTAAGACATTTCCATGGCCGCCAAGGCGCCGAACGCCCACGCGATAAGCCGTGCGCCGGGATTCATTGGCTTGCGCGCGATGGCCAGGACGATGCCGAAGGTCAGCAGGCCGGCAAATAATTTTAGCAGCAGCAAGCCCGTGCCACCGAGCACGCGATGCGCAAGGCCAAGCGCGACTTCGCCGATGATTTCGTGGTTGATCCACGGCTGGCCGTTGGCGGTCCACGAATACGGTTCGGTGCGTGCGAGATGGCCGGTATTCAGAAATTCCTGGCCAAAGATGACATGACCCCAAAGATCAATGTCGGTGTCATTTTTGGAAAACTGGAAAACGGCGAAGCAAATCACACAAACAACCAACGCTCGATGCAAAAGGAAGGACTTCTTTGCGGGCGCGTTTTTGGCTGGCGGCATGGCCGAAAAATAACCGTTACCGCGGGTGATAAAAGATTTTTGTTTTCCCTGTCGCAAAATGCCGGCGAAGCAGTTGCCCGGTTCCACAAAATAAAAAACGCGCCGATTTTCGTCGGCGCGTTTTGCTTTTAATTGGGAGCGGCAACTCGCCGCGCGGTTCAGTATTTCACCGCGTTCCAGTTCACCACGTTCCAAAAGGACTTCAGGAAGTCGGCGCGCTTGTTCTGGTATTTCAAATAGTAGGCGTGTTCCCACACGTCGCAGCCGATGAGCGGCGTGCCTTCGCAACCGGCGATGGCTTTGCCCATGAGCGGATTGTCCTGATTGGGTGTGGAGACAATCTCCAGTTTGCCGCTATTGGCCACGAGCCAAACCCAGCCGCTGCCGAAACGGCCGATGCCGGCGGCTTCAAACTTGGCCTTGAAATCATCGAAGCTGCCGAACGCGGCTTTGATGTCGTCCGCGAGCTTGCCCGTCGGCGCGCCGCCGGCGTTCGGACCGAGAATTTTCCAGAAAAAGGAATGATTCCAGTGACCGCCACCGTTGTTGCGCACGGGGCCGCGCACAGCGTCGGGGACAACGCTCAAATCCTTGATGATCTGTTCAAGCGACTTGGCTTCCAGCGCGGCATTGCCGGCGATGGCTTTGTTGAGGTTGTCCACATACGCCTTGTGATGGCGGTCGTGATGGATTTCCATCGTCAACGCGTCAAAGTGGGGTTCGAGGGCGGCCTTGTCGTAAGGCAGCGCGGGAAGTTCGTGAGCCATAATAATTTAATCGGTTAAAGTGAAACGCCTAATTTCTGGCTCCAAGTTGCAACACGGGGGCAGGAAATGCAAGTGTGATAAAAACGTTAACCGCGAGGCGCCTCAAAATTTTTCCCCGATGTAGAGCGTGTCCCAGCGCAAATCTTTTTCCAGAACACCTTTTGCCTTCACGGCGTGCATGATTTCCGACACCTGGTTCCAGTCCAACTGCAAATCGCCCTGATCCGGCCAGGTTTGATCCTCCGAATAAAATTCCAGATGCAAGACCAGCTCGCCGTTCGTTTCGCCGGGAGTGACAACGGTAAATTTTTCCAGTGCCATCGCAAAATCTTTGCCGGCAAACTTGGACCAGCGCCACAACACTTCGTCAGTGATGTCCAACGGCAGAGCCGGAGGTTGCACGGCAAACAGCCGGGGATGGGTGACTTTATCCGGTTCCAGATATGCTTTGTCCCCGACAAAAATGGCCAGATCGCCTTTAATAACTTCGCTGGCACCATACAATGACGGCCAGATCTGGGTGACCTTGCCATCCGCGCTCCGATGCTGAAACGAAACGCGCGGCGGCGGTGGTTCGTCAATCATGGCATGGTTGGGATGCGACACTTCCTCATAACCTTGACCCACGGCGGCAACCGATTTGTGCGTCGCGCAGCCGGTCAAACCGATGCCGAGCAGCGCAGTGGCGAGTAGGGCGATGGGATTGTTCATTGGTTTCATCCGCAAAGATTTAACTGCGGGTCAAATCCACAAAGTTTTTCAGCAGTTGCAACCCGACCTTCTGGCTTTTTTCCGGGTGAAATTGCGTGGCAAAGACATTGTCGTGCCACACCGACGATGCAAACGTGTCGCCATAATCCGTGCGGGTGGCAACGATGGACGCATCCACTGGTTGTGGATAAAAACTGTGCACGAAATAAACGTAGCTGCCGCTGGCGATGCCGCGGTAGAGCGGACAATCGGTTTTCACAATGTCGAGTTGGTTCCAGCCGATTTGCGGGATCTTCAGGCCCGGCCGCTGCGTGAAGCGGACGACGTTGCCCTGGAAAACGCCCAGACCCGCGGCGCAGGAATTAAATTCCTCGCTCTTGTCAAACAGCGCCTGGTAGCCGACGCAAATGCCGAGAAACGGTTTGCCGGTCCGGATGAATTCACGCGCAGCCTCAAGCAACCCCTGATGGCGCAGCGCGTGGATGCAGTCGTCAAACGCGCCAACGCCGGGCAGCACGAGGCCGCTGGCGTCGCCGATTTCTTCGGGCCGCTGCACGAGGCGCACGTCCGCGCCGACCTTGAGCAGGGATTTATGGACGCTGCGCAGATTGCCGGAGCCGTAGTCGAGTAAAGCGATCACAACACAATTAAATGTTAAAAAATAAAAATGTAAAACACGGACTGACGCACCCGTCTGCGGCCGTGTTCATTTTTCAATTGCTGCAAATTCACGTTCCGTCTTCAGCCGCAGCTGGCCGCAGGCGGCATCAATGTCGTGGCCCTTTTCGCGGCGCAGGGTGGCGATGACTTTTTCCTTTTCGAGCGCGGTCAGAAACGCCTCGCAGACGGTTTCGCTGGGACGCTCCCATGCCAGGCCGTCCACCTTATTGTAAGGAATCAAATTGATTTTGGCGGACAATTTTCTCGCCAGCGAGGCCAGCGGCTTCGTCTCCGCAATGGCGTCGTTGACGCCGGCGATTAAAATGTATTCCAGCGTGATCATCCGGCCTTTTTCGTGCAGATAATCCTCGCACGCAAACAGCAGTTCCTTGAGGGGATACTTGCGGTTGACCGGCATGATTTTATTCCGTGTCTCGTCGGTCGCGCCGTGCAGCGAAATGGCGAGACGGAACTGCATCGGCTCCTTGGCCAACATGCGGATCTGCGGCGCCAGGCCGCTGGTGGAAATGGTAATCTTCCGCGCGCCGATGCCGCCGCCCCACGGCGCATTCAAAATCTTCAGCGCCTTGAGCAGGTTGTCGTAATTCGCCAGCGGCTCGCCCATCCCCATCACGACGATGTTGTTCACGAGCCGGCTGTCCGTTGCCGCGGTCATCAATTCTTGTTCGGCGGCTTTCGGCTGGGTTTCATGCCAGCGCTCGACGGCCAAAATTTGTTCCACGATTTCATTTGGCGTGAGATTGCGCTTCCAACCGTCCAGCCCGCTCGCGCAAAACCGGCAGCCGTAGGCGCAGCCGACCTGCGTGGAAATGCAGAGCGTGTGCCGGTCGCTGGTCTCGCCGTAAAGCGCGGGGTTGGCCGGAATCAAGACGCTTTCGATGAACGCGCCGTCGGCCAGCTTCCAGAGAAATTTCTGCGTTGTGTCGTGCGAACCCTGCTTGCGCACCAACTCATGCGTTTGCAGCGAAAAATGTTCGCGCAATTTTTCGCGCAAGCTTTTCGGCAGGTTCGTCATCGCATCCCAACTCGCGGCGCGGCGAACGTAAAGCCAGTCGAGCAATTGCGCCACGCGATACGCCGGCTGCTCCAGCGCTTTGAACTGCGCTTCGATTTCTTCGCGGGTCAGGGATTTAATGTCGGTCGGCACGCGTCCAGTTTAAACTACCGTCCCGGATAAACCAAGCGCATCAATTGTCCGTGCGCTGTTTCATCGCGTTGAGGACGCGCTGATAATCGGGCATTTGTTCCGGCGGCACATACTGGGGAAAGCTGTCGCAAATCATCGGCACCCGCCATTTCCAGTGTTCGACATGGCCGTCGGCGAAGGTCAGGTTCGCGCTCTGGCGGTGGCGATTCGCCGGCATGTCCCACCACTGATTGCGCGAGTAATTCGGGAGCGGTGGATCACCGACGTTGCCAAACTGCCCGTCAAAAATGGTATTCTCATTTTCGTCAATGAAGACAAACAGCTCGCTGGGAATCGGGTGGCGGATTTGCGTGAATTTTTTCCAGGAGGGTAGATTTGTCCAATAACTCATAAACCACCACGGCATGCCGGGAGGCATGTAATCAGGATAACCGTTGATAGACTGGCTCATGTTGTAACTGCGCCAGCGCAACTCCGACAGCGGCAGTCCATCTGGCGTTTCCAGCGTGGATTGGTCGGCCGGACAATGATAAATGGAAACGGACGTGTTGTATTGAAACAGCAGGCCATTGACGATGTTGGAAGGATTGGATTGCGTGGCTGCGCTCGTGCCGTCAATGCCGTCCAGACACCACGAAAGGCCTTTGGTCGTCGTATCGGCGGTCACTCCGAACGAACTTAACGAGGCAACGGAATTGTTCGGCACCAGATAATCATTGTTATCCGCGACATAAAGGTGCACGCACAGCTCAAGCTGTTTCAGGTTGCTCAGGCAGGCAATGTTTTTTGCCGTTGCCTTGGCCTTGCTCAAGGCCGGCAGCAACAGTGCCGCCAGAATGCCGATGATGGCAATCACCACCAACAGTTCAAGCAACGTGAACGCCCTGGCGAAAACTCGCCGCTGGCGAACGCTGTTTTTTGGTGGGCGCATGGCGTTGATGTAAAATTATTCTCAACCGCCGTGTTCGCAACCGTTTTTTTAATCAATAAACCAGCATCTCCAATTCCCGAAGGCCTTTGTCCGTCAATTGCCAGCCGCGGCCGCGCTGCACCACGAGCTTGCGGCACGGATGCGCCCGCTGCTCCGCTTCATTCACCGAGACAAGCTGAAACTTGGCCGTGCTTCTCATTTCCGAGGCGGCGAGCGGCATCAGCGCGAAGGCGACGGCATTGTAATTCAGCGCGATTTCGTAGCCGGCCACGCCCTCCTTTTCGGCGCGCGGATTTTTCAGGACCAGCGGCGCGTAACGTTTGAGATACGGAAAATTCGTCGCCCGCACCCGCACGCGGCACAGCTCCGTCTGCCCGCGCAGAAAATTTAACACGCTGAATTTTCCGGTGCGTTCCGCGAGCAATATTTCCAGCGGGTCCACGCCGTTCAGATTTTGCCCGTTCCATTCCCCGTGATCGTTGCGTTCGCCCGGCGTGCTGTTGCGCTTGAACCACGCCGCAAAATTGTCGTTGATCAGCACATTCAATTCAAAGTGGACATGCGCGCGGTCCTTGGTGATGACCTCGGCGGTGGACGTCCGGCCCATCGTGGCAATCACTTCGCCGGCTTTGACCGTTTGACCGATGGCCAGCCCCGGTCGCACCTCGCTCAAATGCGCGTAGAGCGAATAAATTTCCAGCCCTTCGACGATGTGCCGCACGACGATGTAATTGCCGTAATTCGACAGCCCCGGCTTTTTGCTGAAATAAACCACCGTGCCGGCGGCGGCGGCCAAAACCGGGTCGGTCGGCTCACCACGCCGGTCGTGCTGGAGGCTCCGGATGTCGAGGCCCTCGTGCATCCGCGTTTCGCTGTTGCGGACGCAGCCGAAACTGCCGCTGGTCCACGGCTTGTCTGGCGCGGTAGGCGCGAGAAATTTCAGCTCGCTGCCGCTTTCATACAAAAAGTGATTCGCCGTGGGAAATTGAAACGGCGTCTGGGCCAACAGGCTGGCGCGGGAAATTAAAACAATCAGCGCGGGTAAAAAAAACGCGCGGCAAACAGCGGAGAAAATCATTTCATCAAATCTTTGGCTTTTTTCTTGGCGAAATTGTTCAGGCCCAGCACCAGTTGGGTCATCTCATCGCGGTCGGCGTCTGGCGTGAAGGAGAACACGCCGTCGCCGACGCGGTGCGTGATGATGGGCGCGGCCAGCCAACGGGTGGTGGCCAGCTTGTCGCCCCACTGGCCGAAGATGACAAAATGCTTGCCGGGATTCGTCGCGGTGTATTGTTCCAACAGCCAAGTGCCGCTTTGATCAAATTTCACTTCCACCGCAAATCCGCCCGGAGTTTCGAGTAATTTAGCGCCGACGATATTGGCCTCGGTCAGAACCGGCTCAGGCCCGACGGTCACGCTCACCGGCTTGTCGCGCAGCACGGAAATGACCTGGCCGCTGCCCGGCGCGTTGGCGGAGCTTTCAATATGCACGCGCAAGCCGCCCAATTTCTCGTCTTTTTTGTCCGTGGCGCAGCCCGCCGCCAGCGTCAGCAGCAGCGGAAACAGCAAATAAAGATTGAATCGTCGCGCACAAAAATTCATAGTGCGCACACGAAATCGTAACCAGCATAAAAAGTAAAGACACATATGGGCAAACAACATAACAAAGACGAACATAAAAAACGCCGTAAAGCTTACATCAAGCGCAAAAAGGCCGTGATCAAAACGAAGAAAAAAGCCGCGCCCAAGAAAGCTTAAGGCGATAAAATCAACAGGCCGTCCACCCGACGGCCTGTTTTTTTATGCCCGGATGAAATCAGCCGCGCCGGATAATGCCGTCGGGTTTCATTTCCGCGACCAGATTGAAAATATCGCGCTGCGAACAAAACGCCACGTCGTCGCGCAATTCGGGAATGGCCAGCAACCGCCGCGCATTCTGCGAGCCGGCCAGCGCCGCCGGCAAATTGGGCTGCGCATTCAGAAAAGTCCGCCGCGCGATTTCGACTGAATCCAAAACGTGCGTGTCTCCCCGAGCCGACAGCAATTCAATCAGCGCGCCGGCCGCCAGCACGTCCTCCAGCGCCACGCCAGTGCCGGTGCCGGCGCAGACCAGCAGAATTTCTTCCGCGTCGGATTGATTTAGCAAACGGGCCGTCGCCGCCAGATTCAAAAACGACGACGCCAAAATGATTTTGGCACCGAGGCAGGCGCGCAAGGCGCGGGTGCCGTTGGTGGTGGTGCTGACGATGGTTTGGCCGCGAACGGCTTCCGGCGTGAACTCGCGCGGCGAATTGCCGAAATCAAAATCCACGCCGCCGGATTGCGCCGCGCGAATCTTTACACCATCGCGCTCGCCGGCCAATAAAATAAATTCTGACTTCTGACTTCTGACTTCTGACTTCTGAAAGGCTACCGCCTCGGAAATCTCGCTGACGGGAATGACGGCCGCCGCGCCGTTTTGCAGCGCGGTGACGAAGGTGGTCGTGGCACGTAAAATATCAAACACGACGCACGCCGTGCCGCGCAAATCGCGCTGCGCAAGCGCCGGCAATTCCGCCGGTGACAGGAGCGTGTCAATTTTCATTCAGTGTTGT
Organism: uncultured Verrucomicrobia subdivision 3 bacterium; assembly: GCA_903884535.1. Lineage (GTDB taxonomy): Bacteria > Verrucomicrobiota > Verrucomicrobiia > Limisphaerales > UBA11358 > UBA11358. The sequence continues at coordinate 44,340 of CAISEZ010000070.1, read as the reverse complement.
GCGAAGACGGCAAGGAGGCTGTGCAATCTATCCTGATATTGGGCCACAGACTTGTTCGACATAAGACCAATAACAAACCGACCCCAATTAAAAATAGACCGCAAGCTGAGGGCTCAGGCACAGGCAAGGGTTGTCCCGAAAAGGCTAGGAATGTCGGCCCGCTCAATCCGGATGCAAAAGTGCTCTCAACTCCGCCCGGCGTGAATTCATTGATTTTGCCACTGCCATAGTCCGCCTCATACAGATTGCCCGCGCTATCAAACGCCAGCCCTTGGGGAGTATTCAATCCGGAAGCAAACAGGCTTTCCGCCCCGCCCGAAGTGAACTCATTTATTTTCCCCGTGTTGTTTCCTGGACCAGCATCAGCTTCAAATAGATTGCCTGCAATATTGAAGGTCAGTCCAACCGGATAAGATAGCCCCGATGCAAAGGTGGTTTTCGTTCCGCCCGAAGTGAATTCATAGATACTCCCGACCACGCCGCCTACGGTTGCAAACAAATTTCCGGTGCTGTCAAAGGCCAGGGCGGTGACAGACACCCCGGAGGCGAAAGTGCTCCGCACACCACCCGGCGTATATTTAAAAATACTGCCGCCGGGGCCTAACTGTGACGCAAATAAATTCCCCGCGCTGTCAAAGGCCAGTCCTTCAACTCCGCTAACCCCAGAGGCAAAGATGCTTCGTGCTCCGGCCGAAGTAAATTTATAGATAATCCCGCTGCTGTTATCCGCCTCATATAAATTACCCGAACTGTCAAAGGCCAGACCATAAGGCGCAGATAATCCTGCGGCGAAAACACTTTGCGTTCCGCCCGTTGTGATCTTCGTAAGTCTGCCATTATTCGCCCCAGCCACATAGAGATTTTGCGCCAGTGCGCTCGGCAAAAACAGCATGAAGGCTACTGCAAACAGGGCGCCGCCGAACAAATGCGCTGCGGCTTGAATTTTGGATTCGTAATTTTTTTCCATAAGACTTCCCAGTGGTTTGTGCCTAGGTCGCAGGTGCATAGTCTTGTGCGCAGGCGATTTTTACTTTGGCAATTATCGGTATGAACTTATGAAAGTTGACAACCGGAACTTTATCAAGCAAAAGCTATTTAAATTTGGTCCGCATGTAATGGAAAAGATACTGCTGCGCGTAGCCGGCGTGCGGGCCAAAATGCGTGACGGCAAAATGGCGCAGCCGCTTTTCGCCGGCGCGGCGGCGGGGAAAATAAAGCTGCTGCAACGCGCGTTCAATCCACACGTCCACCGGAAACGCGGAATCAAAGCCGTAGCCGAACAGCAGCACGCAGTCGGCAATCTTGCCGCCCACGCCGCGCAACGTCATCAGTTCAGCGCGGGCGGCGGCGTAATCCAGCGTGCGGATTTTTTCGAGGTCGAAACCGCCGTCGGCAATTCGGCGTGCAGCGGCGTGCAGGCTGGGCGCGCGGAACCCCATCTTGCACTCGCGCAGTTCGGCCTCGGGCGCGGCGGCGAGACGTTTCGGCGTGGGAAAGGAATAGAGTAGGGCAGGCTTTCCAGCCTGCCGGTTTGGGCGACTTTCCAGTCGCCCGTCGGAACTCCGGACTGGAAAGTCCGGAGAATCGGCAGGCTGGAAAGCCTGCCCTACATCCGGCATGGCGAGCGGCTCGCCAAACCGTTCGCAGAGCAGGGCGACGATCTGCCGGATTTGCACAATCTGCTTCGTAGACGAAAGAATAAACGACGCCAGACTTTCCCACGGATCCTGCCGCAGTAGCCGCAGCCCGGAGCACGCGGCGACGGCGGCGCGCATCGGCTCGTCATCGGGAAATGTTTTCAGCACCGCGCCCAGATCAATTTCCGTCTGGAGAAACTGGCGGAGCCAGTCCCAATTTTCCACCGGAGCGGCGGTTTCGGCGTGAATGTCGGTTTCAGTTTGCGTGAGCCGGACAAAGTTTTTCCCGATGACGCCGTGCCAGACATTGTCAATTTGCCGCCAGCGGAACACCTGACCGGAATCCAGCGTGGCGGCGAGGTTGTAGTCGCGGACGGGCAGCAGAATTTCCGACGCGGCCATTTTATTTCAAGTGGTAGCAGCCGAAAATTTGCACGCGTTGGAAAACGCGGCCGTCACTCAAAGTGATTTCGCGGACACCGAGATTCGTCACGGTTTCAAATTCATTCGCGATGCGATCCGGCACCGGGCGCGGCGGCGGGATTTCGCCGAATTGAATCGGCTCGCGCCGGAGCCATTTCCAGAGCCAGCGGTGTTCGAGCGGATACGGATCAAGCCGCAAAACAAAAATGGCATTTTCGCCGTGACGGTGCGCGCGATAATTGTAGCTGTCCCAGAAATAAAACTGGTTCACGGCCGTATCGGCATCGATGCAATAAACCAGCGGCTGATCGGTCTGCGCGGCGGCGCGGGCGGGCGGCGAGTAAAATGAATAAATTCCCGCCCGCCCGTAATGATCGGCGATGATGAAGGCGTTGGTGTCAAACTTGGCGCGCTCGGCTTCGACGAGCAGCGCGGTCTCGCGTCCGCCGCGCGCAAAATGGGCGTGGGTCGGGTCTTTGTCGCCGGGCAGCTTGTTGCCGACGAGCCGGCCGATCAGGTCGCTGCTGTGCATGAAAACGGCGACGACGAGGCCCAGCAGCAGGGCGGCGGCGAGCCAGGGTTTGACGCGGACTTTGCTCTCGATCCAAAACGCCACCATCAGGCAGAACATCGGCGGCACGGCGGCGGCAATCCAGTTGGGCAGTGTGCGCGAATGAAAGGAAAACAGCCAGTAGCCGCCAAACAGCGGCGCGCTCATGCACAGGAGAAAAAACCACAACGGCTTTTCCCGGCGCCGTTGCCAGGCAGCGGCCATCGCCCAGAGCGCGGCGATAAAGAAAATAGGATTGAGCGCGCCGGCTTCCGCGCCGGTGAACTCAAAAAAATAATCCAGCGTGGGATGCCACACGCTGTGCATCCCGGCATCGCCCGCGACCTGGTTGACGGTGGTCCAGCCGTGCTGCGCATTCCAGATGAATACGGGCAAGGTGCAAACGGCGAAGATGCCCAGCGCCAGCCACGGCCCAGCTTTGCGCAGATGAATCCGCGCGGCCGGTTGCAGCGCGAAGAAAATAATCCAGCAGCCAAGTTGCAGCATCGCAGTGTATTTGCAGAGGAAGCCGAGGCCCATCGCGAGACCAACGATAAGCCAGTCGCGCGTTTTGCCGTCCGCCTGAATCGCACGCCAGCCGGCGACGACGGCCCACATCCAGCAGAGCACCAGCGGCGGATCAATCGTCATCAAAATTGAGCCGGCGACGAGCAGCGGCGCGGCGAAGGTGACGAGCAGCAGGCAAAACGCAGCGCGGGCACCGATTTCGCGCGCCATGAAATGCAGCACTAGCAGGCTCAAGATCGCGGCGAAGAGCGGCGAGAAAAAGCGCACGCCGAAATTGGTGTCGCCGAACAACGAGGTGCCGGCCCACTGGATGAAGGCGATGCCCGGCGGCTTGCTGCAATACGAAAGCGCGAGATGCTTGGACCAGAGCCATTGATACGCCTCGTCCTCGGTCAAGCCGATCAGCCCGCTGGCGAGAAATACCCAGCGGCCGATAAGCGCGAGAATAACGATGAGATAGCCAAGCCGCAACCACTCCGCCTCAAATTCCAAATTGCGAATGACGGCAGCGGCGGTTGTTTCCGAAGTTGCGGCGATTCGAGGCTTATGATTTACCAGCGAAGGCGTTTGCTCATGACAATTTGGAAAATATTTTTTGCCAATAAAATTCCAAGCCGCTTGTGCAGACACCACCAGCGCGATGGCATAGCCCGCGCCAAGAATGGCCCCAACCGTGACGTCGCTGGGATAATGCACGCCGCAATAAACGCGCGAGAAAGCGACGCTCGCCGCGAGCGGAAACAGAAACCACGCGCTGCGCCGATAAAATAAAAACATCACCGTGGTCAGGGCGAACCAGTTGGCAGCATGCGCGGACGGCATGCTGCCGGACGTGGTGCAGCCCAGCAGGTCGTTGACGTTGGACAAGGCCAGGCACGGACGCGGGCGGGCGACGAGATTTTTCACCGTGCCGACGACCAGCGGATCGCCAAGCGCGACGACCATCACCATGAGCAGCGCGCAGATTTTCAGCCGGGGGCTGGCAAAAAATAAAATCCCCGGCACGGCGACGACCACGGCGATGAGCCACGGCACGCCGCGTCCGCTCAAGACCGGCATAAGCCAGTCGAAGAACGGATTGCTCATCGCGCCATTGATGAAATGGAAGAGCGCGATGTCAAGCGATTGGAGCCAGTGCATCGCCGCGAGTTTAACGGGAATTTATTATTTGGAAAACTGAATTGCGTTAGTAGGCAATCAGCGAGCGGACGGGGAATCCGACCAGTTTTTCGCGTCCGTTCAGAAATTTTAGTTCGATTAGAAAGCCCGCCTCAACAATGGTCGCGCCGAGTTTCTGCACCAGCGCGGTGGCGGCGGCGGAAGTGCCACCGGTGGCCAGCAGGTCGTCAATCAGCAGCACGCGGGCACCGGGCTTGAGCGCGTCAATGTGCATCGCCACGGTGGCGTGACCGTATTCGAGTGCGTAATCCTGTTCGTGCGTCTGGTAGGGCAGCTTGCCTTTTTTGCGCACCGGCACAAAACCGGCGTGCAACTTGATGGCGGCGGCGGCGGCGAAAATAAATCCGCGCGCGTCAATGCCCACGACAGCGTCCACGGAACCGGGCTGAAAATTTTTTGTGAGCAGCTCAATCGCGCCGGCAAACAGCCGCGCATTGGCAAGCACGGGCGTGATGTCTTTGAACTGGATGCCGGGCTTGGGAAAATCCGGGACGTTGCGGATGGCAGCTTCGATCTCGGCGGGCGTGACGGAGTTAGGCATGGATCAATTTTCCTTGGGCTTGGATTTCTCCAGTTTTTCAATCATTTTGCGCAGCTTGCGCAGGGCCAGATTTTGAATCTGGCGGACGCGTTCACGCGTGACGCCGAATTTTTCGCCGACTTCCTCCAAAGTTTTTTCATTGCCGCCGTCAAGGCCGAAGCGGAAGCGCAGAATCGTCGCCTCGCGAGCGTCCAGATGCTTGACCATGTCCTGCAACATGCCGGTGACGGTTTTGTCTTCAAGTTCGTCGTAAGGATTCACGGCGCGTTCGTCCTCGACGATTTCGGAAAAGTTATTCGAGTCGTCATCGCCCACCGGCGCATCGAGCGACGCCGGGCGAATGGAGGCGCTGCGCATTTGCGCGACGCGCGCGGCGGTGGTGCCGAGTTCCACCGCCAGTTCCTCGTCGCTGGGTTCGTGGCCGAGCATCTCCTGCAGCTTCATTGCGGTGCGGCGCATCTTGGAAATTTTGTCCACGAGATGCACAGGCAGGCGGATGGTCTTGGACTGGTTGGCCAGCGCGCGTTTGATGGACTGCTTGATCCACCATGAACCGTAGGTGGAAAGTTTGCCGCCCTTGGCCGGGTCAAAGCGTTCCACTGCTTTCATCAGGCCGATGTTGCCTTCGCTGATCAAATCCAGCAGCGGCAGCCCAATGCCCTCGTAGTCGCGCGCAATTTTCACGACCAGGCGCAGATTCGCCTTGATCATGTGTTCGCGGGCTTTCTTGTCGCCTTTCTTGATGCGCGCGGCAAGGTCGATTTCCTCTTGCGGCGTCAACAATTTAACCAAGCCGATTTCGCGCAGATAAAGTCGAATGGAAGTGTCGCCGTCATGCCGCTCAGCTTCCTGCCGGAGAAAGCGCGTGGTGTCGCCCTCGACCGGGACGGGGATCGGGGCCTCGGTCAGCGGCGGCGTTGACGGCGCGAGCGCTGCCGGGGTTTCGACAGGGGGGCGCTTGGGCGTTTTATTTTTCCGCTGCGCCGGAGCCACCTTGCGTTTTATTTTTTTAGCCGCCATGAATGTCGAAAAGTTAAACCCGCTTTGGCCGACGGCAAGCAAATTAACTCCGGCTGTCTCGCGCCGCCATGACGTAATAAAGCAATTCCATCACGCTGCTCACCAGCGCCGCCACATAAGTGAGCGCGGCGGCGTGCAACACTTGGCTGACGCCGACGCGTTCGTCTTCGCGCACCAGGCCGAGCCGGAAAAGCTGTTCCTTCGCGCGGCTGCTCGCGTCGTATTCCACCGGCAATGTGACGAGTTGGAACAGTGTGATCACCCCAAAAATCAGGATGATGATGGGCAACATGATTTTCATCAGGCCCAAAAACATGCCGAGAAAGAAAATTCCAATGTAGGCAAAATTTGCAAACTGGGTCGCCGGCACCAGCGCCATCCGCAGGTTGAACAGGCCGTAAGCCGCCTGATGCTGGAGCGCGTGGCCGGCCTCGTGCGCCGCCACCCCGACGGCGGCAACGGAGGTGCCGTGAAAATTGTCCGAGGACAAAAATAGCGCGCGTTTGGTCGGGTCATAATGATCGCTCAATTTGCCTTCCACCTCCTCGACGGGCATGTCGGTCAGTCCGGCGTTGTCCAGAATCCGGCGGGCGGTTTGCGCACCGGTCCGCCCGGATTCGATTGGCACCTGGCTGTATTTGCCGTAAATCGAATGCAAGCGGATTTGCGCCCAGATGCCGAGCAGCAAACCCGGCAGCGCGAACAACAGATATTTAAAATTAAACAACATCATAATTCAATTCATGGACAGCGCGGCGGCCGATTCATTCAAAAGGGACGCGCCGCCTGGTCGGAAAAATGAAAGCAGAAACATCATCGGCTCGCAATATCCATCGAATCGCTCTTGTATAGACGCAAACCGAGGCCGGCATATTTATTCCGAATTCCACTTTTCAATCCTGAAAAGTGTGCGAGAGTTCCCGCGATTGAAAGCGCCAATACCAACCAACGAAGCGAGCCGCCTCGAAGCCTTGCGGCAATACCGCATGCTCGACACCGCGCCGGAGCGCGCCTATGACGACGTCACCCGGATTGCCGCGTCCATTTGCGCCGTGCCCATTGCCATCGTGTCGTTGATTGACACCGACCGGCAATGGTTCAAGTCCCGGCTCGGACTGGCCGTCGCCGAGACGCATCGGGATCAGGCTTTCTGCGCCCACACCATTTTGAAACCGGAACTACTGGAGGTCGAAGACGCCACCTTGGATGTCCGCTTCGCCGACAACCCGCTTGTTTTGGGAGATCCCGGCATCCGCTTTTACGCCGGCGCACCGCTGCTCACGCCCGCCGGCGCACCGCTGCTCACGCCCGCCGGCCACGCGTTGGGTTCGCTGTGCGTCATTGACCGGGAACCGCGCAAATTGAGCGCCGAACAGAAAGCCAGCTTGGAAAGTTTGGCGCGACTGGTCATGAATAATTTGGAACTGCGCCGCACCGCCGCCGAACTCGCCGCCGCCGCCGCCAACATTAAAACTTTGTCTGGCATGTTGCCCATCTGCTGCGCCTGCAAACAAATTCGCAATGACCAAGGCTACTGGCAACAGGTTGAAACGTATATTGCGAAGCACACTGACGCCACTTTCACCCACAGCTACTGTCCCAAATGCGCGAAGATTTATTTTCCTGATGTCGAAGACTGAACCTCGCTCGACTAGCGCACCAGCACCGTCAAATCCCAGTTCTTGAACTTCACCACGTCCAAGCCGTGGATCTGAATTCCGTTGGCCTGCGATAGTTTTGTAAAATCTTTTGCCGGCAACACCAAAACGAAGGGCGGGGCGTTGGTCAGAAAATTCTGCGCGGCTTCAACCGGGCCGAGCGTCACCGTGTTCGTGACCACACTGCGGAATTTCCAGACCAGGCTCGGCTCGGTGTAGCCGAAGCAGCCGACTTTCGTTTCCGGCCGGACCTGCGGTTGCACAGTGCGCCATAAATTTTCCGTCAGCAAAAACGGTTTCGCCAACGGAAAAACTATCAGCGTCAGCACGGCGACAAAAATGGTCATCCCCAACAGCCGTTTGGAAAACCAAGCGGCAGCGTTTTGTTCATCTGCGATTTCCCGTGCGAGCCACAATGCGAGGCACGCGAACGCCGGCATTGTATAATGCGGCAGTTTCGTCCGAACGCAGGAGAAAACCGCGAACACAATCGCCGCCTGCACCAGCAGATACCAGCCAAGTTCGTCGCGGCCGCGCGCCGGCCACCATTTTTTCAGCGCGCCTGGAACCTTGGTTGACCAAGGGAAAAAGCTGACAAAGAACGTCAGGAAATACAACGGCAGCGTGGCAATGAAGCCTAAAGCACCGGCGAAGCCGTGGCCGTCAATCACGCCGGTGGAGCGACGAAAGACGTGTTCGCCCATGCCGACGGCGAAAAATTGTCCGTGCGTCTGATCGAGCGCGGGAATGCCCCACAGCGCCGTCAGCGCGGCCGCGACGCAAAGTCCAACCAATGTTTCAACTAGCGGCAGGCGGAAGGAATATTTCCGAAAGGCACGGCCCAAAATCAAGCCGCCAAACGGCAGCCACGCCACCGGGCCTTTCGCCAGAAATCCCAGCGCGAGCGTGACGTAAAAAATCCACCACCAGATTTTGCGTGACGAATTTTCCGGGCGCGTCAGCTCCCAGCCGCTCCACAGCGCCAGCGTGCAAAAGAAAATCATCGCCATGTCCGCCGTGGCGACGCGCCCGATGATGGCGACGTGCAAGCCCAGCAGAAAAATCCCGCCGGCGATCAAGGCGGTTTTGCCGTCCGCGATTTTCCAGCCCCAGCGCACGAGCAGCCACGCGGTGAGCGTGGTGAAAAGGGCCGAGGGCAGGCGCGCGGCGAATTCATTTTCGCCGAACACGCGGTAGCTGGCGCTCTGGCACCAGTAAATCAAAATGGGTTTGTCGAAACGCCACGCGCCGTTGAACCACGGCACGACGTAATCGCCGCGCTGGAGCATTTCGCGCGAGGCCTCGGCGAAACGCGTCTCATCGCGGTCAGTCAGCGGCAGCAGCCAGTTGCCGCTCAACATCAGCGCGAGGCCGAAAATGAGAATGGCGCGTTGCGGCGCGGCGGCGAGTTTTTCAAACAGGGCGGACATCAGCGGAAAAATCCAAGTGCGAAATTCTGCCGGACACTAGCGATTTGGATTTTTATTTGCAAGCGCAACACGGTAAAGTCGCCGCGATGACAACTGATGAAAATCGCCGCCGCTGGCTCTGGCTGCTCGCCGGAGCCGTGCTGGTCGCGGTGATGTTTCCATTGGATGACGCGGTGGATGGCGCGTTGGTGGTTTCGCCAACATCGCCGTGGCATGATGTCGCTTGGTGGTGCTCCAAGCTCGGCGAAGGTTGGGTGGTCGGCGTCGCGGGGATTTTGCTGCCGGCATTTTATGTGTGGCGAAAAAAGCCGCAGCTTGCTGCAGATGTTTTTTTTGTCGCGTTCACTTCGGAAATCGCCGGGCTGGCGGCGCTGATCTTGCGGCTGCTGTTTTGCCGCACACGTCCAACCGCGCCGCTGCCGCAAGGTTTTTACGCGTGGTGGCATGACGGCGTTCGGCTCATCGGCAAATATCAGTTCAACTCGTTTCCCTCCGGCCACTCGGCGACGGCGGTGGGTTTGGTGGCCGCCTTGTGGCTCGTAAATCACCGGTGGGGCGCGGTGGCGATAATTTATGCGGTGGCGATAATGTGGTCGCGCATCGCGCTGAATTGTCATCATCTTTCCGACGTGGTGGCTTCCGTAGTTTTGAGTATTGCGGTCGCGCACTGGTTGAAAAAACATTTTGCGCCGCGCAATGATAAATTCTTCGCGCGGTTGTTGAACCGCTGATGGTTGGCTTCACCGCGCCGCAAAATTGGCTTGACCGGATGGCCGGCATTTTGTGGATTAAACGCCAGTTCAACCGTCGCTCCGCAAATGACCAGTCAAGGCGCAGTCATAAAACGAGTCATCGAAGTGGTCTGGGGATTATTCGCGCTGTTCGCGCTTGGCCTCCTCATTTCCGCCTGGCTCAAGCGTCGGCAAAAACGGCGGCGCAAGGGGCATCGCCATAAGCATCGGGAGTGGGATTAGTGCTGGTGCCTTTTTCTTTGCTACACGCGCCGGTCGGCGGCAGACTGGCCGCATGAAAATCCACTCCGAGGAATTCCGCGTGCATGCCGGCAAAACCGTCCAGCTCAAGCAGTGGCCGACCAAGGTGAAGGCGGCTTATAAGTCGGAGGCTGACTATCAGAAAATCCTCGCCGAACACATCCATGAAATGAGCCGGCTGCAAGGATTGCTTTACGGCCACAACCGGTATTCGCTGCTGCTGATTTTTCAGGCGATGGACGCGGCGGGCAAGGACGGAGCCATCAAGCACGTCATGTCCGGCGTGAATCCGCAGGGCTGCCAGGTTTTCAGTTTCAAGCGACCGAGCGCGGAGGACCTGGCGCACGATTTTCTTTGGCGCACGACGCGTTGTCTGCCGGAACGCGGCCGCATTGGCATTTTCAATCGTTCCTATTACGAGGAAGTTTTGGTCGTGCGCGTGCATCCGGAAATTTTGCGGGCGCAGGCCATTCCCGGCGAATTGGCGGACGACAAAAATATTTGGGAAAAGCGTTTCACTTCCATCACGAATCTGGAACGGCATCTGCACCGCAACGGCACGCGCGTCGTGAAGTTCTTTTTGCACCTGTCGAAAGAGGAGCAGCGAAAGCGTTTTCTTGAACGGATTGCAAATCCGGATAAAAACTGGAAGTTCAGCCAGCCGGACATCGTCGAGCGCGGCTTCTGGAAGGAATACATGCGCGCTTACGAAGATTGCCTGGGCGCGACCAGCACGGAAAATTCGCCGTGGTATGTCGTTCCGGCGGATGACAAATTGAATGCCCGACTGATCATTTCCCGCATCGTCCTCGACACGTTGAAAGAATTAAAGATGAGTTATCCCCAGCCGCGCGGCAAAGCGGAGCTGCAGGCACTGCGCAAGGCGCTCACGAAAAAATGACGAACGCCGGAGCCGGCTTATTAAATCCCGTTACAACTTCCGCAGCCGAAAAAACGCGTTGCCGGTCGGCTGGTTCGTGCTGTAGGAAATGGCGGTCAGATTGGTGGCATACCGCGCCGCGGGAACCGGTGTCCACGGGGTCGGATTGCTGCCCAGCGCCGCCGCAGTATCCAACACCCAGCCGCCATAACTGTTCGGCCAGGAAACTGTGAGAATATTGTTGGCCTGGCTGATGGCCAGTGACGGATTGGGAATCTGTGACAAGATCAATGTGCTGTAACGACCAATGGCGACGGTGGCAGTAACAGGATTTCCACCTGCAGTAACGACAGTGCTGCCATAGTTACCGAAATCGGAACTATAATTTGTAGAGTCGCTGTTGAAGTGGACATACCAGGTGCCAGCCGAGGGGAACGGCAAGGTGTAAATGCCGAAATTGTTCGTGGAAAAATTGGCGATCACCACCGTGTTCTGATTTGGGATGGCAGAGTTCCAGCGTTGAAACGCGATCAGCTTGCTGGTGTTGTCCACCTGCAACATGCTGCACTGGTCGCCTTCCAATCCGGGCGTGTCTTTGTTCAAATTGCGCCGCGCGGTGATGAGATCGCGGTAAAGCTGAACGATGCCGCTGTAAGTGTTCGTCTTGGTCCAGTCCACCGGCAGGCTCGAATCAAAAGCTTTGTTTTCGAGCATCTCTTGACCTTGAAATATCATCGGCACGCCGGGCGCCATGATGGTCACAGCCGCGCCGAGCGTGGAAAGCTTTCTCGCCCGGTAACTGTTCGGCGTGGTTGAATCAATCGCCGTCACCAGCCGGACGCCGCCGTTCAAGCCGCCCACCACGTCGTGCGATTCCAGAAATGCCACGCGACCAAAACCCGCCACCCCGCCATAGCGGACGTTGAACGGCACCGCATTGGCGATCACAGTCATGTCGCGCGCGGAATCCGTCGCGGCGGTCAAAACCGGCGTGACATAGCCGGGAAAACTGGTGTCCCAGGCGCTGTCGAAACCATCGTAGTTATACACATCCTCGGCGATGCTGATTTTGCCGGTGTAATTGGTGTGGATCATGGCGTTGATGGCACCGATGAGATTGCTCGCCGCCGGAATATAATTATTCAGATTATCGTGCATCATCAAATTCGGCGTGTCCCAGCGAAAACCGTCCACATGACATTCACTCAGCCACATGGTGAAATTGTCCTGGATGAAGCTGTTTACCTGCGAGCTGCTGAAGTTTGGTCGCGTGGCTCCGTAAGGCGTGATTTGCAAATTGGTGTTGCTCTCGTAAAAATAAATGCCGCCGCCGCCGAGGGAGTTGACACCGGCAAAGCCGTCAAAATTCCACATTTCCAGATCCGATGGTCCGTAATGGTTATGGATGACATCCAGCACCACCGCCATCCCGCGCGCGTGGCAGGCCTTCACAAAAGTTTTGAATCCATCCGGTCCGCCGTAACCGATGTTCTCCACGGCAAAAATCTGCGCCAGATTATAGCCCCAACTGGCATTGCCGGGAAATTCCGCGATGGGCATGACTTCCACGACATTTACGCCGAGGCTTTTCAAATAATCGAGCCGGTTCGTGGCTGCCACCAACGGGCTGGACACAGTATTGGTGTAAAACGTGCCGGGATGAAGTTCATAGACAACCAAATCATTTTGCGGCGGATTGGTAAAATTGTCGCCTGCCCAGTTGAACGCGTTCGGGTCATAAATAATGCTGTTCCCGCCCGAACCGGAATATTGCACCAACCGTGCCCGCGGATCCTGCTTCCAAAGATTGCCATTGAAAAAATATTTGTATTGCTGGCCCGCCGTAGCTCCCGCCACATCCACTGACCAGACGCCGTCCCAGACGCCGTTGGTGAGTTCCTTGCCCAGCGGCGTGGCAGTTTGAGACCAACTGTTAAACACTCCGGGAACCGTGGCGCTCGTCGCATTCGGCGCCCAGACGCGGAAGGTGACGCCCGTTCCCAGCGCATCGTGATACGGCGTGGAACCCCAGCCCGGCCGGCTCGATTGCGCGGCGCAATGAATGGCTACCGCGCCAGCGGCAAACAACAGGGCTGCGCGGAATTTCAGGTTTAGCGGGAACATCGTGATTAAGTGCCTCAACTTGACAGAAAATGCTACCGCATGGTTGTGTGGTGGATTTTGTAGCGGCTCCTCGGCAGAGAGTTGCTTTTTAAGGAAAACACCACGGTTCTGTATGGCCCAGCGGAATCAGCCGCCAAATTTCCTTTTCTTCGAACGAATTTCCGTTATGCTGTCGCGCTCTGAACCAGAGAAATAATGGACGCCGCACACATACGAAATTTCAGCATCATTGCCCACATTGACCACGGCAAGACGACGCTTTCCGACCGCCTGTTGCACATGACCGGCACCATCGCCACGCGCGACATGTCCGACCAGTTGCTCGATGCCATGGATCTTGAACGCGAACGCGGCATCACCATCAAGGCGCATCCGGTCACCATGCTTTACAAGGCCAAGAATGGCGAGACCTACGAGCTGAACCTGATTGACACGCCCGGCCATGTGGATTTTTCCTACGAAGTCTCCCGCAGCTTGAGCGCGTGCGAAGGCGCGTTGCTCATCATTGACGCCGCGCAGGGCGTCGAGGCGCAGACCGTCGCCAACGTGCATCTGGCGATGAAGCAAAATCTCCTGATCATTCCGGTGATCAACAAAATTGATTTGCCGCACGCCGACATCCCGCAGGCCAAGCAGCAGCTCGAAGATATTTTGGCGATCCCCGCCGACACCGCCGTGCTCGCGAGCGCCAAGCAGGGCATCGGCATCGAGGATATTCTCGAAGCCGTGGTCCACCGCATTCCGCCGCCGAAGCCGACGGGCGCGGTCTCGTTGCAGGCGCTGGGCTTTGATTCGTATTTCGACACCTACAAAGGCGTCGTCACCCACGTCCGCGTTTTCAACGGTGAATTGAAAGCCGGCCAGATGGTGAAATTGCTGCACTCCGGCAAAACCGTCGAGGTGAAGGAAGTCGGCAGCTTCAATCCGAAACCTTACATCCGCGAGAAACTCGAAGTCGGCGAGACCGGTTATTTCACCGCGAACATCAAGTCGCCGAAAGAAGTGAAGATGGGCGACACGATCACGGATTCGCGCAATCCCTCGGCGGTGCTGCCGGGCTTCCAGGAAATTCATCCGATGGTGTTCAGCGGCATTTATCCGATCAACACTGCAGATTACGAGCAACTCAAGGTGGCGATGGGCAAATTGCAGTTGAACGATTCTGCGTTTGTTTATTCCTCGGAAAGTTCCGTGGCCCTCGGCTTCGGTTTTCGCTGCGGCTTCCTCGGTTTGTTGCATTTGGAGATTGTGCAGGAACGCCTGCGCCGCGAATACAACATGGACATCATCGCGACGTATCCCAGCGTCATTTACAAGGTCACGATGAACGACGGCACGATCAAACACGTGGACAATCCCGTGTTCATGCCCGATCCCAGTCACATCGAAAAGATTGAAGAGCCGATGGTCAAGGCCTTCGTCATTTGTCCGAATGAAAGCATCGGCGACATGATGGCGCTGATCTCGGAAAAGCGCGGCGCGGTGGACCACACCGAAACGCTCGACGCCCGGCGCGTGATGCTCACGAGCCGTTTGCCGTTGAACGAAATCTTGATTGATTTTCATGACCGCATCAAGAGCATGACGCGCGGTTTCGGCTCGATGGATTACGAATTCGACGGCGACATGGAATCCGACATGGTCAAGCTCGACATGCTCGTGAACACCGAACCGATGGACGCGTTCTCGTGCGTGGTGCATCGCACCAAGGCGGAGGGCAGGGGACGCACGCTGGCCGAGAAGCTCAAGGAAGTCATCCCGCGCCAGCAGTTCCAGGTGAAGATCCAGGCGGCCATCGGTGGCAAGATTGTCGCGTCCGAAGTCATCAGCGCGTTTCGTAAGGACGTGACGGCGAAATGCTATGGCGGCGACGTCTCGCGCAAACGCAAGCTGTTGGAGAAACAAAAGGAAGGCAAGAAGCGCATGAAATCCATCGGCAACGTGGACATCCCGCAGGAAGCCTTCATCGCCGTGTTGAAGTCATAAATCCCGAACAATTATATGACCAAGAACAAACGGTATATGGTGCTCGGCAGTTTGCTGCTGGTGGCCGGCATTTTTTTAGTCGCGAAGGCTTTTGGTGCCGAAGGTCATCCCACCGGTTCCGTTCCTTGGCTGAAGATGGGGCCTTTGGGCCTAATGTGTGTGGTCGGCGGCGTGGCCTTTTTGTTCCTGCCGGCCAAGATCAAACTCAAATAAGCGAAACCAAAGCCCAGCAATTTTCAAACAGCTTTCGCCGTCACAATGGCAAGTCGGGCAGGGGGAATTGTCTTTCAATCATTGTTATTACGGGTATTTTCCCCCGAAATAATTTTGTGAAAATTCGCACCATTCGTGTCCAACAGCAACATTTATGAATTTCCGCTGGTTCGTTTCCAAAGCCGTCCGTGAGGCGTGCGCGGTGCAGAAGCATTATCGCCGCCTGCTCGCAGCGCAGCGCGACCTGCTGTCGCCGCAGGCCGTCGCCGGCGTGACCGGGCCGATGAACAATCTTCAAGCCGCCATCGCGGATGGCGCAAACACGGGCGCGATCCGCATCAAAGCGGAAGAATTGCAATTCGCTGCCGAAAAATGGCTCAAGCCATACCCGCACGCCGCCTGGCGCGAAAATGTGGAAGTGCTGCTGGTGGCGCTCGCCGTGGCGATGGGCATCCGCACTTTTTTCGTCCAGCCGTTCAAGATTCCCACCGGTTCAATGCAGCCGACGTTGTTTGGCGTCACCTCGCAATACTTGCTCAACAAGCCGGACTTTAAAATGCCTGCGGGGCTAGCTGCCGTGAAAGAATGGTTTGCGGGCAACACCTATGTTCACGTCGTGGCCAAGGCGGATGGCATGATTGATTCCGTCAGACCGGTGAAGAAGTTTTTGATCTTCAATCTCTATCAAACCTTCACCATCAGCGGCGTGGAACACACGATGTGGTTTCCGCCGGATTACGGCGAGTCGCCGCAGATGGCCGACGGTTCCATGATGGATCCGTTTGTGTATCGCGCGCATCTGGAGGCCGGCCATGTTTATCACAAGGGCGATGACGTGGTGAAGTTGGAGATGCGCGCCGGCGACCATTTGTTCGTGGACCGGGTGACCTACAATTTCCGCAAGCCGGAGCGCGGGGAAATCGTCGTGTTTGCCACGGCGGGAACGCAGATCGAGCACCAAGATCAATTTTACATCAAACGCCTATGCGTGCTGCCCGGCGAACATGTTCAAATTGGCGATGATCGGCACATGGTCATCAACGGCCAGCGGATTGACGCTGCCACGCCGCATTTTGAAAATGTCTATGGCTTCAATCCCAATAAGCCGCCGCACGAAAGCGAATACTCCGGCCATGTCAATGGCACGAGCGCCGCGACATACGGACTTTACGCCAATCTCGCGCCACTGTTTCCGGATGCCGAAACGGTTTTTACCAACGGCCCGGATTCCTACATGGTTTTTGGCGACAACACCTGCAACAGTTCCGATTCGCGCACCTGGGGAACTTTTCCGGCGCACAACATCATCGGCAAATCCTTTTTCGTTTACTGGCCGATCACCGGACGCTTTGGCTGGGGCAATCAGTAAACCAGCATGAGCGCCACCGAGACGGTTTTGATTACTGGCGCGTCCTCCGGCATCGGATTGGAATTGGCCAAATGTTTTGCGGCGGACAAATCCAAACTGGTGCTCGTCGCGCGAAATACCGAAGCCTTGGAAAGGCTGGCCGTCGAACTACGCCGCGATCACCAAGTTGAGGTCGTCGTTTTGACGATGGATTTGGCGAAGCTGGAAACTCCCCGTGAAATTTTTGAGCAGACGGGCAGGGCGGGTATCACCGTGGATGTGCTGGTGAACAATGCCGGCTTCGGCCTGCACGGCGCATTCACCGAGCTGCCCCTGCCTCGCCAGTTGGAAATTCTTCAGGTCAATGTCACCGCGCTGGTCGCACTTACCGGACTTTTTCTGCCCGGCATGGTGGAGCGCCGGCGTGGCGGAATTCTGAATGTCGGTTCCGTGGCGGGATTCGTTCCCGGCCCGAACATGGCCGTTTACTACGCGACCAAGGCCCTTGTGCAGTCATTCACCGAGGCTTTGGCGGTAGAATGTCAAAACAGCGGCGTGGCTGTTTCCGTGTTATGTCCGGGGCCGACGGAAACGAATTTTTCCGAAGTGGCGCGTGGACACCGCGCTCGCGAACTCAAAGCACCTAAGATGTCCGCCGCCGCCGTGGCCATCGCCGGTCATCAAGCCTTCCGCCGCAACCAATGCATTTGCGTGCCGGGTGCCAGCAATAAATTTCTCGCGACTTTGCCGCGCTTTCTGCCGCGCGCTGCCGTGCGCAAGCTAGTCGGCAAATTTAACAAACTCAAGTGAACCATTGCCCAGCACAAGGAATTAATTAGAGATGCACAATGTTTGTTATATTTAATACGTTCGTGGGTTGTATTGTTCCGCAGCGGCGTCAGGTAAGGGATCTTGATTTACCAATTTTTTAGCAGTTCCATCCGATTAAGCGAATGCGTAGGACAAGGGAAATATAAATATACGTCATCATCTTTTACATGCATCACTTAAACGAGACACACATGTTGTAACATTCTCAAGGAAACCACAGGATTATGTCTGGCACTTATCATGCTACTTGACTTGCCAAGTGAAAAATAATCAGAACTTTCAAAAGGCAGGGTTTACTTTGGTGGAAATCATGATTGTTGTGGCCATCATTGGTCTCCTGGCGGCAATCGCGATTCCTAACTTCGTCAAAGCCCGTGCCAAATCACAGGCTAATGCTTGCATCAACAACCTCCGCCAGATTGACGCGGCGGCGAACCAGTTTGCGATTGAACACGGCAAGAGTTCCGGCCAATCAATCAATTTTCCAACAGACCTCACGCCGTATATTAAACTTAATTCAGCGGGAAGCCTGCCGCCTTGCCCCGTGGGCGGTGACTATTACCAAGACAGCATCATCGGAAATATTCCGACCTGCTCGCTCGGCACAACGGTGACCCCGGCTCATGTTATCCCGTAACCCCGCAGGCAACTGTTCGTAGGCTTGGTGCGCTTTCAAGTTTCGGAAGATTTCAGCGTGCGGCAGTAAACGGTCAGATATTCCTCCACCGTCCGGTGCCATGAAAAATCAGCTTTCATGGCATTGCGGCGGTATTGGCGGAGCAAATCCGGCTGTTGATAAATGGCGAGCGATTTACGAATGGCCTTGGCCAGCGCACGCGAAGTGTATTCGTAAAATTTGATTCCGTTTGCCTCGTCGGTCTGCTCGGCGTAATCAATGACACTGTCGTCAAGCCCGCCAGTGGCGCGCACAATCGGAATGGTGCCATAGCGCAAACTATACATTTGGTTCAGGCCACACGGCTCGAAGCGCGACGGCATCAGGAAAAAATCGCAGCCGGCTTCGATCTGATGCGCGAGCGCTTCGTTGTAGCCCAACTGCACGGCGATCTTGCCGGGAAAACGGCGGGCGAGTTCGCGGTAGCCGAGTTCGTATTCCGCCGAGCCGCTGCCGAGCAGGACGAACTGAATATCGGCGTTCAACATTTCAGCCAGCGCGGCGAGCTGGATGTCCACGCCTTTTTGTTCGGCGAGGCGCGAAATGGTTCCATAGAGCGGGATTTTTTCGGCGACAGGCAGGGCGACGGATTGTTGCAGCGCCGCCTTGTTTTTCTTTTTACCGGTCAGTTTGGACTGCGAAAAAGGTGCGGACAAATACGAGTCCTTAGCGGGATTCCATTCCTGGTAATCCACGCCGTTGAGAATGCCGACGAGATGTTCACGTCGTCGCCGCAACACGCCATCAAGCCCACACCCAAGTTCTTCGGTAGTGATTTCGCGTGCATAACGCGGACTGACTGTCGTGATGACATCGGCAAACGCAATGCCTGCTTTCAGACAATTCAACATCCCGAAATATTCCGCGCCTTCCGTGTGGAAAAAATGCTTTGGCAAATTCGTCAGCGCATAGGCCTCCGCCGGAAAAATACCCTGATAAGCAAGATTGTGAATGGTCACGCAGGTGGCCGGCGGCTTCCCCCACCCTGCACTGGTATGCTCGTGGCGAATCAGCGCGGGCACCAGCCCGACCTGCCAGTCGTGCAGGTGAACCACATCGGCTTTCCACGCAAGATAACGCGCGAGATTCACGACGCATTTGGAGAAAAAAATGTAGCGCTCGGCATTGTCGGCGTAGCTGAACTGGCCTTCTTGATAAATTCCCGCGCGGTCGAAGTAAGCCGCCTGGTCCACGAAATAAATTTTCAGCCCGGAATCCAGATCAAGCTCCCACAACTCCGCCTTAACGTGCCGTTCGCCTAGCGGCAAATCAAAGTGCCAGTTCACCAGCGTCATGTGCGGAAACTTGTCGCGCAGGCCGCGATAGAGCGGCGTCACGATGCGCGCTTCGTGACCGGCATTGACCAGAGCGACCCCGAGCGCGCCGACCATGTCCGCCAAGCCGCCCGTTTTAGAAAACGGATAAACTTCGCTGCTGGCGAGCAGGATCTTCATTTTGAATTACGCCGTGATCCGGTCGGTCTTCAAATACGGCTGCAGCGGCGCGGGAATCATCACCGAACCGTCGGCCTGCTGATGCGTCTCGATGAGGGCGACGAATAGGCGCGCGAGTGCCGTGCCACTGCCGTTGAGAATGTGCGGGAATTTGTTTTCGCCCGCTTCGGTTTTGAAACGCAGGTTCATCCGACGCGATTGAAAATCCTCGCAGTTCGAGCAGCTCGAAACTTCGAGATAGCTGCCCTGCCCTGGCGCCCAGACTTCGATGTCGTAGGTCTTTGCGCTGCCAAAACCCATGTCGCCAGTGCAGAGCGTGATGACGCGATAATGCAGCCCGAGTAGTTGCAAAACTTTTTCCGCGTTGCCGACCATTTTTTCCAGCTCGTCAAAACCGTTCTCCGGCTTGACGATTTTAATCAGTTCCACTTTGTCGAACTGATGCACGCGGATCATGCCGCGCGTGCCGACGCCCGCCGCGCCCGCTTCGCCACGAAAACAGGGCGTGTAGGCGCAGTAGCGAATGGGTAATTGTTTCTCCGCCAAAATTTCCTCGCGATGAATGTTGGCCACGGGCGTTTCCGCCGTGGGAATCAAATAAAGTTTACCAAGATTTTTCGCGTCGTCGCCCTCGGCCACGCCGTAATATTGGTCCTTGAATTTTGGGAATTGGCCGACGCCGACCAGACATTGCTCGCCGACCATGAGCGGTGGCGACACTTCCGTGTAGTCGTGCTGCGTGATGTGCAAGTCGAGCAGGAACGAAATCAACGCGCGTTCCAGCCGCGCGCCCCAATTCGTGTAGAGCAAAAATCCGCTGCCGGAAAGTTTGGTCGCCCGCGCAAAATCCACCAGCTTGAGCGACTCGCACAATTCGATGTGCGATTTCGGCTTGAAACTGTGGCTGGCTTTTTCGCCGTGCATGCGGACGATCGGATTATCTTCCGCCGTCTTGCCAAGCGGGACGGACTCGTGCGGCAGGTTTGGCAATTGCAACATCAGCGAATCGCGCGCAACTTCCGCCTCGGCGACCTGTTTTTCGAGTGCGGAAATCTTGTCGCCCAGCTCGCGCGTCTCGGATTTTTTGGCTTCGGCCTCGGTCAGTTTTTTTTGGCCCATGAGCGCGCCGATTTCCTTGGACACGCGATTGCGGTTGGATTTCAGCACTTCGACTTCGCCCAAGGCTCTGCGCCGTTGTTCGTCGAACCGGAGCAGTTCGTCAATCTTGCTTTCGTCCCCTGCCCCGCGCGTGGCGAGGCGGGCACGGACGAAATCGGCTTTGTCGCGGATCAATTTGATGTCGAGCACGCGGGAATTATAGAAATTCCCGCGCCGGCGGCAAGTTGGAAG
Organism: uncultured Verrucomicrobia subdivision 3 bacterium; assembly: GCA_903884535.1. Taxonomy (GTDB): domain Bacteria; phylum Verrucomicrobiota; class Verrucomicrobiia; order Limisphaerales; family UBA11358; genus UBA11358. The sequence goes on along the minus strand of CAISEZ010000070.1, from coordinate 23,520 downwards.
CCGATTGAATTGAATTTCAATCCGGCCCGTTTCAATGCTCGATGATGCGATAATAACGCGCCGGAGAATTCGTCTGCGGCGGATCGGACAGCAACAGCATGCCGTTCGTGAGGCTCAAGGCATTGGGCAGCGTCACCCAGTTCATCAAGTTGGTGCTGACCTGCGCCTCAAAATTGACGAGGTCGGATGCCGCGAGCAAGCCGCCGTTCGCATCCGTTGAGGTCAATTGGAATGAGCCGTCTGGCATCATTTGCGGTGTGCCCAAAACTTGCGGCACCAGCACTTTCAGGCTCACGGCGCTGCTGGTGACGCTGCCGCCGGCATTGGTGACGCACACGCAGTAGGTTCCGTTTTGAGCGCGCCCCACATTGCTCAAAGTAATTGCGGGACTGTTGCCGCCAATCGAATTGGTGACGTTCTGCCACCACTGGTAATTCAGGGTGGGAATCCCGGTCGCAACGGTTCGGAAGGACACCGTCGCGCCCATGTTCACGGTCTGAACGGCAGGTAGTGGCTGCTGGAGGATGACGGGTGCCGGAGTGAAGCCAAATTGATCCACCCAGCCCGCGTCCTGTCCGCCGTCAAACGAAGCATCCTTGGAATAGCGCCACATGAGCGTATTCGTGCCGGCGGCGACGGGGATGCTGACCTGCTGCCAGTCCACCTCACCGGAGATACTGGTCTGCACCGTGCCATTCAGCCGGAATTCAAGGAAGTCGAAATCCTGCTCGGAAGAAACCTTCCACCAGAAGGTATAAGTGCCGGCGACATTCGTGCCGACGGTGGTTTGCAAAATAGTTTCCTGCAGCGCGCCAATACCACCACTCTGCACAGCCGACACGCCGTCGTGCGTGATGTTCGTCTCCCCGAACCAGGATGCGTTGCCGCTGGAAGTCCAGACCAGGTTCGTGGCGTTGAGCGCGATGCCGAGCGGAATGAACATGGTGACCTTGGCATATTTGCTGACGGCGACGCCGTAGGCATTGCTGGCGATGAGTTGATAAGCTCCGGTTGGAAGCAAGATATTTGGTTTGCCGAAATTGCCTATAATTAATGTGTCATTGGTTGCGCCGGAAACATTCGTTCCATTCAACTGCCATTGGAATCGGATGGGTTGAACGCCGGCGCATTTGGCCGCCAAGGTAATATTGGTCGAGACGCCCGCCGGAATAGTTCGGTTCCACGGCTGGATGGTGAACGACGGCGCGCGCGTGCCGAACAGCGCGAGATCATGGTCGCCTCCACTTGCGATGGCAATGACATTGGCCAGATCGGAGGGAACCGATCCAGGGTTTGATGTGGGGCCGTTGTAGTAATTTCCCAAGGTCAGGATGGTCCCGTCGTTGCGCAAGGCGAGGCTATGATTCCCCGCGGCGGCAATGGCGACAATGTTGCTCCAGTTAGCCGGAGTGGTGGCCTGACCGTAAGTATTGTTGCCCCAGCCGGCCACGGTTCCGTTCGCGCGCAGTGCGAGGAAGTGCGAGCCGCCGGCGGCGACGGCGATGATGTTGGTGGCGGTGGTTGGAATGGGCCATTGTCTGGCGATACCATACAAACCCCAAGTGGTGACCGAACCATCCGAAATCAAAGCGATGCTGTTTTGTCCACCGGCAGCAATGGCAACGACGTTGGTCGCGGCAGTGTTGGTGGTCTGCCCATAAGTGTTCTGTCCCCAGCCAGCGACGGTGCCGTCCGATTTCAAGGCCAAATCATGATAATCACCGCAGGCAATGGCCGTGACTCCGTTTAATCCCGCCGGCACATTCGTTTCGCCGGAATTGTTGTAACCCCACGCATACACGGTGCCATCGGATTTCAACGCCAAACTATCCTGATATCCGGCGGCGATGGCGGTGACAATGGAATTACTCAAGGCCGTCACATTAGTTTCGCCGTAACTGACAAAGCCACCCGACCAACTCGAAATTTTCCCGTCCGACTTCAGCACCAGATAATGTCCGGCCGAAGTTCCCAATCCAGTATTGCCCACGGCGATGGCGACGGCATTGCTCACCACCAAATTAGTCGGCGGATCGGTGGCGAGGTAGCCACACGCCTTGGCAAACAGCACGCGTAGATACGTTGGTGAACCGCCGGCGGCAGAGACCTGGTTAAGTTTATTGAAGCCGTTACTCGCTGTGACATAATAATAACCCGAGTTGGCTGCCAACGCCGGATCCAGCACCAGCGTGTCGTTCGTCGCACCCGGAACAGCGGTGAAATTATTCTGGCTATTCGTCGAGTAATACCACAGGTAGCTCACCGGTCCATTGCCGAGCACGGTTGCGCCCAGCGTAACTTTGCTGCCCTGATAATTGGTCCGGCTGGCGGGCAGGCTCAAGAATGTAAGCGTGTTATTGCTGATAACATTCAATGGAGCCGACAGACTCAACGCGGTGTTGATACTGTTGCTGACAAACAACTGATAGTTACCAGCATTACTAAACTGGACATTGGAGATGACTAGACTGGTATTCGTGGCGCCGGGAATATTTGTTCCATTGAGCAGCCATTGATAACTCAATGGCGCGGCACCAACGGCGGTGGCTTGCAGCGTCACGCCGCGACCGGTGTAAGCAGTTAGGCCGACCGGAGGATGCAAGATTTGCGGACTGCCGTCATTTACCAATGCGAGAGCGTGATATGGCGAGGCGGCAACGCAACGGAAACCAGGTTGTTCAAGGCCGGCGGCACATTGGTTTCACCATTGAGATTATCGCCCCAGGCAACAACTTTGCCGTCGGATTTAAGAGCGAGGCATAATGTCTGACTGGAAGAATAGACGCTGGCGGAAATTGCCGTCACATTGGTCAAACCGCCGGGAACATTGGTGCCATTGCCGGTGCCCCAGGCGGTCACGGTGCCGTTGGATTTCAACGCCAGGCTATGGGAATAACCCGCCGCGATTGCAATCACGTTGTTCAGTCCGGCAGGAGCATTGGTTCCGGCACCGGTGCCCCAGGCAACCACAGTTCCATCATTCCGCAACGCTAGCGAATGGGCATAGCCAGCGGCAATGGCAATCACATGATTCAATCCGGCGGGGGGCACGCTGTAGGAGATAACGCCCCAATTAGTCACCGTGCCTTCGGCCCGCAATGCGATGCCAAAATTATTGCCGCCTTCGGCCACGGAAACAATATTACTCAATGCTGGAATCTGCGTGTTCCAGCCGATCACCGTGCCATCAGCCCGCAACGCGGCAACAGCGCCGTTGCCGGAAGCGGAGAGCGCCGCCACATTGGTCGCGCCGGCGGGAATCACCGTGGCAACACCGCTTCCCCAGGACACCACACTGCCGTTATTCCGGACAGCAAAACCGGCGCCGGAAATGCCGGCGATGGCGGTGACGTTGCTCAATCCCGGCGGCGGCAGCGATTCGTTATTATAGTTTCTTCCCCAAGCGGCCACCGGGCCAAAGGTCAGTTGCGCGACGACACTGGTGGCCATACCAACCGAATTACTGACAATTACCTGGTAGTTACCAAGAGTATTCATGCCAACCGCCGGGATTTGATAGCTGAAATTATTCGCTCCAGAAATGTTGGTGCCGTTTAACTGCCATTGGTAGTTCGGCGTGGGAATGCCAGTGGCCACGGCATTAAAGGTTGTTGGCAAACCAACCGGCACCGAGCGCCCGACCGGTTGCGTGGTAATGATCGGTGGAACTAACACCACCAGCGTCGCCGCCATGGTATTGGTGGAACCAGAAAGGTTGGTGATGGTCAGACTATAATCGCCGGCATCCGCTGTGGTCAGATTGGAGATGATCAGGCTCGCTGTCGCCGAACCAAAAACATGAAATCCATCATCGGTGAGAACTGCGCCGTTGAATGACCATTGAAAACTATAAGGCGGCGTGCCGTCAATTCCCGCAGTAAAGGTGACATTCGAGCCAATCAGCACGGACTGCCCCAAAGGTTGTTGCGTGATGACTGGCGGCAAAATAATCGGCGTCAGGATCGCCACGGAACTGGTGGCGACGCCAATCTGGTTGGACGCGACCAATTGGTAGTTGCCGCCATCGTTGGTCAGCACGTTGGCAATGTTCAGAGTAGAGTTCGTCGAACCGCTGATGCGACCGCCATCCACCATCGGCGTGTTATTAAAATACCATTGGAAACTCATCGGCAGCGTGCCGGCCAGCGTGGTGCTGAGGCTGACGTTGCTGCTGACCACCACCGACTGGTTGGTCGGCTGCACCACAAACGACGGAGGCGTCAGATGGTTCAAGTGCATGACTAGATTTCCGGCATCAGAACTATAACCGCCGGCGATAATATAGTAAGTCGTGCCGGCAGTGGTCGGCAGGATAACCTGTGAAGTCACGCCGCCGGTGTCGTCGTTGCAGGCTACTTCAGTCAGCGAATCGCAGGAGCCAGAATAAAGTGCCAAGCCGGTGTCAAAGTCACTGCCAAAAGTATCCACGATCAGCAAGCCGGCGACCGGCGCGGTGAATTGATACCAGACGCCGTGGCCAAATCCATCCACACAATCCGGCGCTGGGTCGCCAAATGAGGTGGCTGCGACCGTGGATTGTGCATTGGTAAAACTCGCGTTGGTGATGACAATCGCCCCGCTGCACAAGTCATTGGCCATTGTAGAATTGATAACCTTGAGCGACACGTTGGTGCTGCTTGCCGAGCCGTAAGCGTTAGTGACGAAGCATCTGAATTTGCTACCGGAATCCGATAGCTGCGCATTGTAAAGCGTGTAGCTGGAATTAGTCGCACCCGGAATCTGCACGCCATTGCGCTGCCATAAATAACTCAACGGAGCGGAACCATTTACCGTCACACTGAAAGTCACCGCACTGTTCAACAACACAATCTGGCTTGGAGTCTGGGCCAGTATTGTCGGCGGCACGGACGGCACCACCACGGTCAGCACGGCGTTGGAACTGATGGTAAAACCATAGTTATTCGTCACCAGTAAAACATAGTTGCCCGCCTGAACCAGTTGAATATTGGTCAATGTCAAGGTGGCGTTAGTGGCTCCGCTGATATTTAAATTGTTGAAGCTCCATTGATAACTCCGCCAGCGCAGCTTGTTCCGTGCGGCTGTCTTTTTCCAATTGGACAAAAACTTCGACGCCCGGATAAGCGCTGCACGCTTTGGCCACGGCATCATAATCACCCTGATTGAACAATTTGCGGGCGTTCTCAAATTCCGCATTGGCCTGGCCTTGCTTGGCTAATTGAGTGGCCATCGGATCGTTTGGCTTGAGTTGCAGTGCTTCGTTGGCTTTCGCGGTGGTCAGCGCGTAATTGCCCGACTTGAAGGCATCCTGTCCGGCTTGCAGAGTCGCCTGAAATTTGCGCTCGGTTTCGGCAAGGGCGGCCAACTGGCGTTGCGCATTTTCCTGCAGCTTCGTCCCCGCCGGCTCGCCGGGAATTTTCTGTAATGCCACCGCCGCCCAGGCCGCTGAATTTTTGTAATCATGGCCGTCAAACGCAGCCTGCGCATTCTTCATCGCCTCGCGATATGCCGCCACCACTTTGGCCTGCGTGTCCGCATCCGATTTAAGCTTCTGCATGGCCGCATCATTTTTCCGCAGCGACAAAGCTTGATCCGCCAAACTTATTGCGCCGGCGTAATCGCCGCGCTGATACGCCGACTGCGCTTGCGTCACGGCTTGATTATATTCCCCGGCAAATTTCTGGGAGCTATCGCGGAGTTTCATGGCCGCCGCATCGTTCGGCACTTTCTGCAATGCGGCCACGGCGGAAGCGGCGGCGGCGGCGTAATCCTGCTGATCCAACGCGGCCTGAGCGTTCTTCATCACCTCGCGATAAGCCACCAGAGCACTGGCCTGCGCTTGTGCCGCCACACTCGCCGCACTCTCAACCGGTGTAGTTTTCGTGGCCGCAACGACCGGAGTGACAACCTTTGGCGGCTGGGCGGCCACCGCAACAACGGGCGGCAAGTTAGTCACCGGCGTGGCAACTGGAACGGTGGTGGACGTTGGTTTTGAACCAACGGCGAACCAAATTCCAACCGCCGCCACCGCGAGCACAACCACGATCACCAGCACTGGGACAACCGGAGATTTTTTGGATTCAACCGCGACAATTTTCTTCGCTTCTTTTTTTTCTTCCACGACCACCGGCTGTTTCACCGGCGGAACCGGTGTGGGTGTCGGTTGAATCGCTGGTTGCGGCGCAGGCTGTGGTATTGGCGTCGGAGTTGAAAGTTTTGGCGTTGGCACCGGCGTTGGTGTCACCGGCGGCGGTGTAATTGGCGTGGGCGTTTTGTCGGGCGTCGGGGTTTCCGGCTGCGGCGTGTTGCCCTGATAGGCATCCGCCGTGTCGGGCATCGGATGCGGATCCACCGGCGTGTTGGCCGGCGTATTAGCTTCTTCCGCTCCCGCCGCCACGGTCACCATCACCGTCTTCGGTTCTTCTTCCTCCTCGGGGTTAATCACGTTTGGCGCGGCGCTGAGATCGCCGGCTTTGACCAGCACTACCGTGACGTTGTCCCGGCCACCGGCGGCATTGGCTTCGTTGATGAGCGTGTGTGCCAGCGTGGTGACCGGCTCTTTTGCCCCTTGTTTGATGAGCTTGGCAATCGTCTCGTCCGACAGCATCTTGGTCAACCCGTCGGAACAGATCAAAAACAAATCGTGGCTCAATATTTCCACCGGCGTTTTTTCCAACTCGACCATTTCGGTCAAGCCCACCGCGCGGGTCAATTCGTTTTGATACTTCGCCGGGATTTGCTCCGGCTTCAGCCCTAGCTTCGCCGCCAGCGCCTCGATGGCCGAATGATCCACGGTGATCTGTTTCAACTCGCCTTTGCGATACCGATACAAACGGCTGTCGCCGGCATGCAACGCCACGGCCCGGGCCGGATTCTCCGGGTCAACGATCAGCGCCACCAATGTGGAACCCATCTGGCCGATGACTTTTTCATCCGCAAAATTTTTGATCCACTTGCTCGCCTGATTGGCAGCTTTTCGGAACAGCGTAATCCGCCGCGTCAACGTGTTGGTGTCGTCCGGACTGGCCTTGGCAAAAACGTCCTGGATGGTCGTGGTGATGGATTCGCTGGCCAGATCGCCACCAGCCTGGCCGCCCATGCCGTCGGCCACCAGAAAAATTCCGTGGGCGGGGATGCGCAGGCAGGCATCCTCGTTGTTCTTGCGCTTCTTGCCCACGTCTGACACGTCCACAGATTCAAAATATTCTGTTTTCATTGGTTTCCTGTCAGGATGGCAAACGCAAACCCCGGTTGTCTCATTCGACTCATTTCAAAAACTAACCAAAAGAATTACTCAAAACCCGCGGGCTGCCAACTATTTTCGCTCGCAGATTTTAAAATCATTTTTCTCCGCAGAATCTGCCTGCGCAAAATTCTGAAGGATTGGTTAAATTAATGCCAGCGAATCCGATTTCACACCGGCGCGAGACCATTAAAATTCCAGTGTCGGTCAATAACGACTGATGCCGCGACAACCCCGTGCGGAGGTTCGACGGATTTAAAGATCAATGGCGGTCACTGCCGTGCCGCCAAAAATTTCATACCCGACAGCCCGCGCTTGCTTGTCGAAATAACCTGTGCAATGTTGGCCCACTAAAATGGCCAACCGTCAAAAATTTCCAGCGCGTTTCAGAAAATCAATGTCGCTATTGCCAATTCTTTTGGTGGCAATTTTCTTGCTGGCCGGCGGTGTGCCGGCGCGGGCTAATCTTGTCATCTTGCCGACCTGGGACAGCACCATCACGAGCGATCCGAACGCCGCCACCATCGAGAACACCATCACCAATCTCATCGCCGTTTATGAGGCGAGCTTTTCCGATCCGGTGACCGTGACCATCACTTTTGCGGAGATGACCAGTGGTCTGGGCCAAAGCTCGACCTATTACAATCAGGGAATTGCCTACTCGACCGTCCGCGCGGCGTTGGTTACCAGCGCCACCACAGCCAATGACAAACTTGCGCTCGCCCATTTGCCAAACACATCAACCAATCCAGTGAACGGCAGCACCACCATGGAATTGACACTGCCCAATGGCCGCGCTTTGAATATTACCGGTTCCGGCACGCCGCCGGGGCACACCGACAGCACCATTTCATTGAACACCTCCTTGATGAATCTGACCCGCACGTCCATCAATCCTTCCAAATACGATTTGTATTCGGTCGCCGCGCATGAAATCAATGAAGTGCTGGGCTTGAGTTCCGCGCTCGACGGTTTGGCCAATGGCGCGGCACCACCGACGGGCGACGTAGATTCTCTGGATATTTTCCGGTATGACCAAAACAACAAACGCATTTTTAATACGACGTTGTCATCCTCGGCTTATTTTTCTCTCGACGGCACTAATAAGCTAGTGCAGTTCAACCAGGATGCCGGCGGCGATTTTCACGACTGGTATAGTCCAGGCGGTCAGACGCCGCGCGTGCAGGATGCCTACGGCACGCCAGGTTCCACGCCAAACCTGACCGTGGAACTAATCGGCCTGGATGTCATCGGCTATCATTTTCTGGTGCCGACCGCCACCATCGCCAGGGTCAGCACGAACAAGGAAAGCATTTCCTGGTCGCCCCTCACGCCGGGCTTTTATCTCGTGGAAAGCACCAATCTGCTGGCGACCAATTGGGTGGCCACCGTCAACGGCACGAACTCGCCGGCAATCGTCACGAACACCGTCGTCCGCAAGTTTTACCGCCTCTTCCATCCGTGATCCGCGCCGGTGGCGGGATTTCAAATTGATTTGCACAAAATCGGAATTCCCTTTGCCACGCGACGGCGTAAGCTGTGGCCTTGAATTCCACCACTGGAAAATTTCGTTGGGTAATCTGTGCCCTGCTCTTTTTTGCATGCACGGTCAATTACATGGACCGTCAGGTGCTCGGCCTGCTCAAACCCGTGCTGTCACAAAAATTTTCCTGGACCGAGACGGATTACAGCCGCATGGCGATTTTCTTCCAAGCCGCCTACGCTGTCGGACAAATCTGTTTCGGCCCGCTCATCAACTGGATTGGCACCAAAGCGGCGTATGCCGGCTCCGTTTTGTTCTGGAGCTTGGCGGCGATGTCACACGCACTGTGCCGCTCGGTGCCCGGATTCAGCGCGGCGCGTTTTGCGCTCGGCCTCGGTGAATCGGGCAATTATCCGGCCGCCATCCGCGTGGTGACGGAATGGTTTCCACCGAAGGAACGCTCGGTGGCCACGGGCATTTTTAACACCGGCTCGAACATGGGCGCGATTTTTGCGCCGGTGCTGGTGCCGTTCATCGTGGGGTTTTTTGGTGGCTGGCAGGCAGCCTTCATCACGCTCGGCTGCGTGGACTTGGTGTGGCTGGCATTCTGGCTGGGGTTTTACAACACGCCGGAAAAATCCAAGCATGTCAGCGTGGCGGAACTGGCGCACATCCACAGTGGCGACACGCCGGCGACGGAGGAAAAAATTCCGTGGCTCAAACTGCTGCGTTATCGCGAGGCGTGGGCTTACTACGGAACGTGCGTGCTGGTCGGACCGGTCTGGTGGTTTTACGGTTTCTGGCTGCCGGATTTTTTCAACAAACAATTTCATCTCGACTTGAAACATTTCGGGCCGCCGCTGGTCGTCGTTTACACGGTCACCGCGCTGGGCAGCATCGGTGGCGGCGGTTTGTCAGCATGGCTGCTGAAACGCGGCTGGCCGCTGAATCGCGCCCGCAAAACGGCGACCTTTATTTTCGCGTGCTGCACGCTGCCGGTGATTTTTGCGCCGCGCGTGGAAAGCGTCTGGCTGGCGACGGCATTTTTCGCCCTCGCCGCCGCTGCGCATCAAGGCTGGTCCGCCACGATGTATACCGTCGTTTCCGATATTTTTCCAAAACGCGCCGTGGCGTCGGTCGTCGGCTTCGGCGGCACGCTGGCGTCGCTGATGTCCATGGGCTTTTTCTATCTCGTCGGTCACGTCCTGCAAGGTGAAGGCACTTACAAAAACATCCTGCTCATCTGCGGCTGCGCGTATGTGCTGGCGTGGACCATCTTTCACCTTGGCGTGCCGCGCATCAAACCGGCGCGCATTGCTTAAATGAAAACGAACTTAATTCTGCTACGGACACTCACGGTTTTGTTGGTCGCAATAGGTTTCGCCGCCAATCTGCTCGCGGCCGACGCGCCGAAAATAAGAATCATTCTTATTGGCGATTCCACCATGACCGATAGCGCGGGCTGGGGCCTCGGTTTCAAACAGTTTCTCGATCCGGCAAAAGTGGAGCTGATCAATGCCTCGCGCGGCGGGCGCAGCTCGATGAGTTTCATGAAGGAGGGCCGCTGGAACAACGCGCTGGCACTGCACTGTGATTATTATCTGATTCAATTCGGACACAACAACGAGCCGGGCAAGCCGGGCCGTTCCACCGACATGGCGACGTTTGTAGCGAACATGAATCAATATGTGGACGACGCGCGGGCCATCGGCGCAAAGCCGATTTTGGTGACGCCGCTGGTGCGCCGGCAATGGGATAAAGACAGCACCAACCTAATCAAATCGAGCCTCGCGCCGTATGCCGAGGAAGTGCGCATAATTGCCGCCGAAAAAAATGTGCCGCTGGTGGAGCTGCACGACCGCGCCAAGGAACTGTGCGAATCGCTCGGCCAACAAAAATGCCTGGAGTTCAGCCCGACGAAAACAAACGCAGACGGGATGACAGCTTTCGACGGCACTCATCTCAAAGGTGAAGGCCACGTGATGTTCGCCCGGCTGGTCGTGGAGGAACTGCGGAAAACCGCACCGGAATTGGCGCCAGTTTTACGCGCGGAGCCGTTGAATGAAAATCCGGAAGTCGCCGATTCAAAATATAACGCCGTCGTTGCGTTTGACGGATCGGGCACGCATACCAATTTGCAGGACGCCATCGCCGCCGCGCCCGACAACGGCGTGGACACCTTTACCATTCTCATCAAGCCCGGAACTTACACGAGGCAGTTTGTTGTGCCCAAGGGGAAAAATCATTTGAAATTCGTCGGCGAGGAAACCGAGAACACGATTCTGACCGGCTCGTGGAACCAAAATGAATCGCCGACGGGAAGCGGACGACCGCTTTACAATAATGCCAGCGTGGAGATTCTCGGCGACGATTTTCATGCGGAAAACATCACGTTCCAAAACACATCTGGCGACCACGGGCAGGCGCTGGCTTTGCGCGCGGACGGCGACCGCGAAGTTTTCAACCATTGCCGGCTGCTCGGCTGGCAAGACACATTGCTGGTGAACAACGGCCGTTATTATTTCACAAATTGCTATGTCGAGGGACGCGTGGATTTTATTTACGGCTCGGCCACGGCGGTGTTTGACCGCTGCGAAATCCACAGCAAGAACGGCGGCCATGTCACCGCCGCCAACACCCCGAAGGATCGCGCGGTCGGTTTTGTGTTTATGAACTGCAAGTTGACCGGCGATCCCAAACCGTGGCTCAGCCCGGCGGACATGCCGGCGAACACAAATCAGGCGCCGATGGCCGATCTCGGCCGACCGTGGCGGCCGTTTGCCAGCGTGACTTATTTGAATTGCGAGTTGGGCGCGCACATCAAGCCCGAAGGCTGGAACAACTGGCGCAATCCGACGAACGAACTGACCGCGCGATTTTCGGAATACCACAGCACCGGGCCGGGTGCGAATCCTGACCGGCGCGTGAAGTGGGCGAAACAATTGACCGACGACGAAGCGAAGGCCTTCACGCTCGAAAAAATTCTCGGTGGCGAAGATAACTGGAAACCGGATGTGAACTGAACGCGTCCTATGAACCAAATGAAACTGCTCCAAGCTTTTATTGCCACGACAATTTTGGTCGCCGGCGCATCCATCGCCCTGGCGCAAAATTCCGCCAACGCGACAAAAATCCGCATCGTGCTGGTCGGCGATTCCACGGTGAACGACCAGGGCGGCTGGGGCTACGGCTTCAAACAGTTTCTCACTCCGGACGTGGAAGTCTTCAACACGGCGGCGAACGGGCGGAGTTCAAAAAGTTTTATTGACGAGGGCAAGTGGACGAACGCGCTGGCGTTGAAAGGTGATTATTATTTCATCCAGTTCGGTCACAACGACGAGCCCGGCAAAGGGCCGACGCGCGAAACTGATCCTGCCACGACGTATCCGCAGTTTCTCGCGAAGTATGTGGACGAGACGCGGGCCATCGGCGCGAAGCCGGTGCTGGTCACGTCACTGACGCGGCGGATGTTTGATGCAGCAGGCAAACTCAAGCCCAGCCTCCTGCCGTATGTCACGGCGATGAAACGCGTCGCGGCGGAGAAAAACGTGCCGCTGATTGACCTGCACGCGAGCAGCGTGGCGCTGTGCGAAAAGATCGGCCCGGAAGAAGCCGCGAAGTTCAATCCGACGGGCAAGGACGGCAAACCAGATACGACGCATCTGAAGGGAGAGGCGCGGGTGGTGTTCGCGAGGTTGGTCGTGGACGAATTGCGGGTCAAGGTTCCCGAACTCGCGTCGCATCTGCTCGCCGAACCAAATCCGGCGGCGGTGAAAAATTTGAACGACAAGCCGGTGGAAGTGTTGGAAAAGGACGAATCCAAAAACACCAAAAACTGAATTGTCGTTTTGCTTAATTCTTAAATGAAAAATATTTTTCTCATTCTTGTTGTGTTGTCGTTCGGCGGACGGGTTTTCGCCTCAGTGAACCCCGCGATGCCGCGGATTCCGCAGCAAACATTTTGCGTCACCAATTACGGCGCGGTCGGCGACGGCGTGGCGACGAACAGCGAGGCGATTCAATCCACCATTGACGCTGCGAGCAGTGCCGGCGGCGGTGTGGTAGAAATTCCGGCGGGGATTTTTTTGTGCGGACCGATCCAGCTCGCGAGCAAAATCAATTTGCATCTCGATGCCGGCGCATTGCTGCGGATGCTGCCGCTGGACAAATATCCCGGCGGAACGGTAAATCCGCAGACGTTCATCAGCGGCGACCAGCTGCATGATGTCGCCATCACCGGCACCGGCGCGATTGACGGTCAAGGCGCGGCCTGGTGGCCGTTCGCGAAATCCTCAGATGGCACGAGACGTCCGAAAATGGTTTCGCCGTCGAACTGCGAGCGGTTGCTGATCGAGGGCATCACGTTGTCGAATTCGCCGATGTTTCATATTGCCATCGGCGGGAAATGTCGGGACGTGATTGTGCGCGGGGTCACCATTCGCGCGCCGGCCTCGACCGATCCGGTTTGTCCCAGCCACAACACGGATGCGTGCGATGTGAAAGGGAAAAATATTTTGATTCAGGACTGCGACATCAGTGTGGGCGACGACAATTTCACCTGCGGCGGCAACACCTCCGACGTGCTCATCACCAACTGCACTTACGGCTTCGGCCACGGTGTGTCCATTGGCAGCTACACGCAGGGCGGCGTGTCGAACATCACGGTGATCAACTGCACGTTTCACGACACCGAGGCGGGCATCCGCATCAAGACCGACCGCGACCGCGGTGGTTTTGTGCATGACATGAAATATTTGAACCTGCGCATGACGAACGTCGGCGTTCCGATTTTGATTTATGCGAGTTACATGGCGAAGGAAAAACAATTCCGCGACTTGACAAGGCTCACGCCGGAAATCGCCGCGAGTTATCCGGCCGCGCCGGTCGGCGCACGCACGCCGGTTTATTGCGATTTTGTCTTCAGTAACATCACCGCCACGGTGCAAAGCGGTCGTCGCGCCGGTTTGATCTGGGGGTTGCCGGAAATGAACGTGACGAACGTGCTGCTGCAAAACGTCAACATCATCGCCGACCGGCCGTTCGGCATTTTCAACGCGCAAAATGTCCGGTTGGTGAATTCAAAAATTCTAACGCCGGAAGGCCTCAATAAAATCGCCTTAACCAATGCGCAAATCGAAGGCAGGTAATTGGCTATCGGCCGCACCATTGCGATTTAAATGTTGTGAATGTGCTGGCGGAACTCCCGCTTGGTGACCGGGCTGAAGTGAGAAAATATAATCGGACACTTTATTCAAAGTCATTTGCAGTTATTCAGAGGTGACGGGTTTCAATCCTCGTTTAAAGTCATCCCTGAACCCAATTCACCCAATTACATTTATGCCCAAAGACTACCGTTTTTATTCCTGCAACATGCTCGCTGTTTTCCTGGCCCTGCTGCTGACCACGTTTGGCGTTTCTGCCGGCACAATTGTGTGGAGTGGCGCCAGTGGCACAGACACCAACTGGTCCAACGGGAATAACTGGTTTGGTGCCGCAGCGCCGGGCGGCGGCGACGATGTGAAATTGTATGATGCCGGCACGAACCTCACGGCCGGCGTGCCCAACAGCCTTATGGATGCTGGCTTTGCTGGCTATATTGGTTCGCTGCAATTCGGTCAGAGCAACGGTTTCCATACCATCCAAATCAGCGCCGGACAGAATTTGAACATCACCAATACCGGCGGCGTGTTCGTGGGCACCTTGGGTGACGTTGGCGCTGCGCGGGTGCTGACCAATTCAGTCAAGGGTGCCGGCGCGACGCTGAACATCAGCAATGTCACGGCGAACCTCGTGCTCAATCAGGGCCAGGCCTCAGCCAACGGCTCCCGCGCCATTCTGGATTTGTCCGGCCTCGACAATTTCAACGCGAACATCTCCGCCATTGGCATTGGCAGCATTCATTTTCAAAATGCGGTGGCGCAACGCAACTCTGGCATACTTTTTCTCGCCCGCACGAACAACATCAAGTTGAGTTTGGTCAACACTCTGGCCAATTATAACACCGTGGCCGCGCTGACAAATTCCATTGAACTGGTTCACGTCGGTGCCGGCAACAATGCCAGCGTGTTGAGCTACATATACCTCGGCCAGACGAACGCGTTGTATGTGGACAGTATCGGCATAGGCAAATCCAAAGCCTCCGCTAGTTCCGGGGCGACGATGCAGTTCAATCCGGCATTCTCAAGTCCATCGGCTTACTTCCGTGGAGTCGGCGGCAACGCTAGTCGCGTGACGTGGTGGAGCATTGCCGACATGGCAGACAATGCCTCGTCGGCGCAACTTTCGATCGCCACCAATGATTTCAGCCTCGGCACCGTGGACGCCCTGGTGGAGACGATGTCGCTGGGCCGTGATTGCTCACCGCAGCACACTTCCTCGGGAATCAATGTCGGTGTCCTGACGTTCACGGCCGGAACCATCAACGTGAACACGCTTTACGCCGGCAATCAGTCGCTCGGTCCGAACTCTAGCTTTGCCGGCAACCTTGGCATTGTGAATGTCAACGGTTCGGCAGCAACTTTGGTTGTGAACAGCAATTTGATTCTTGGCCGCACCTCGTGGCCCTATCAGCCTGGCGTGATCGGCGGTGGCACAAACGCTTGGAAGACCCAGGGCATACTGAACATTCGCAACGGCGGAACGGTTTTGGCCAGCAGCATCGGCGTGGGCAGTTCCAGCTCAAACTGTGTGGTGACCATTTCCAACGCCACCTTGGTCGTCTCTAACAATATTGCCTCGTCGGCGAAAGGTCTAACCTACTTCGCAGTCACGAACGCGATTTTGCATTTGAACATCACCGGCATCACGAACATTTTCTGCACCAATCTTGTCAGCGCCGGTGTCTCGAACTTGATCAGCCCGGATTCCGTCGCGGTGTTCGCCAGTTATCCCAAGCAAATCCAGTTGATCAAATACACGACCCAATTGGGGCTTGGCGTGACGAATTTTGCCCTGACGAATCTGCCCGCCTCCGCGCCCGGCGCATATTTGTCTAACAACATTGCGAACAGCTCGCTGGATCTTGTGTTGCCGACCGATCCGCGGCCCATTATTACCAGCGGGCCGGTCGGGTATAGCGGTAATCCTGGGGACAACGTGACTTCAAGTTTCGCAGTCACCGTTGCGAACGGCAGCGGGGCGGCGTTGACTTATCGTTGGTATTATTTCACCAATAGCGCGACCAGCACCAATTTGCTCGCCGACGGTCCCGGCCCGAGCGGGGCTTCAACCCTCGCCAATTCGGCCACGGCAAATCTGGTGCTGAACAACGCCCAGCCGGCGGACAATGGAAATTATTTCGTGACTGTCAGCAACACCTACGGCGTTGCCACCAGCGGGCTGGCCGTGCTGAACATCAGCTCCGGTTGTGTCGCGCCGCTCATCACCGGTCCAAACAACCAGACGGTGATTCAAGGCAATAATGCCACTTTCTCCGCGACCGTTTCTGCCAATCCCGCCGCCTACCAGCAATGGCAAACCAACGGCGTGGATGTTCCAGGCGCAAACGGCAATTCCATCACCCTGAACAATGTCCAGTATCCGGCGAACGATCAGGAAGTCATTTCCCTTATCGCCACCAATCCTTGCGGCAATGTAACCAACTTTGCCACGCTTACCGTCATTGTCCCGCCCGCCATCAGTGCCCAACCCGCCAGCTTGGTCGTGACCAATACGCAATCGGCCTCGTTCAGCGTAACGGCCTCCGGCGTGCCGACACCAACTTACCAGTGGAATAAAAACGGCTCGCCGATTTCCGGCGCGTCCAACAGCACCGCAACCAACGCCACTTTTGTGATCGCCAGCACCGCATCGGCCGACTCCGCGACGTATAATTGCACCATCGTCAATTCCGCCGGCAGCACCAACTCCGCCAGCGTGACGCTCACGGTGAATTCGACCATGTCCATCACGTCGAAGACGCCCAGCAACGGTCAGACCGGGGTTTGCTACGACACACCGCTTTACGTCACATTTAGCACCGCGCCGACATTGCGCGCCGGTGCCGGCGTTGGAACCATCAAGATTTACAACCTCACCAACGGCGCCACCCCGGTGGACACGATCGATCTTTCACTTGGCGCAACCCAAACGCGCGCCATCGGTGGCGACTCGTTCAACGCGTATCCAGTCATCATCACCGGCAGCACGGCGGCGATTTATCATCATTCCGGGGTGATGACGTCCAATCAAACATATTACGTGACAATTGACGACGGCGTGTTTGCCGACGCCAGCGGCGCTTACTTCGCCGGCATCACGGCGAATAACGTCTGGCAGTTCACCACCAAGGTTGGCGGACCGGCCAATCCGACGAGTCTGGTCGTGGCCGCTGACGGCAGCGGCGATTTCATGACGGTGCAAGGCGCAGTGGATTCCGTGCCAGCCAACAATACGACGCCGACGGTGATTAATTTACGTAACGGTTTCTACCAGGAAATTGTGGATGTGAAGTCGAAGAACAATCTGGACTTCCGCGGCCAAAGCCGGACCGGAGCATTCATTGGTTATCCGAACAACAACGCTCTCAATACGTCCGGCGCACCGCTGCGCGCGATGTTCGTGTTGAACGGCAACGACTGCTCGTTTGAAAACTTGACCCTGACCAACACCACACCGTCGGGCGGCTCGCAAGCGGAGGCGATTGACGTGGAAGGCACGCGGGCCACTTTCTACAACATGGAACTGGACAGCTATCAGGACACCTTCCTGGTTCATTCCGCCGGTAAACTCGTGTATTTCCAGGACTCGCTGATCCAGGGCCAGACCGATTTCAACTGGGGCTACGGTTCGGTGTATTACACCAATTGTGAACTGCGCTGTCTACTCTCCGGCGGACATGTGACTCAGCCGCGGTCGCCAGCCACCACCAACGGCTTCGGCTTCATCAACTGCCGCATTACCCAGGGCTATGCCGGTTCCGCGAATTTTGATTTGGGTCGCACCATCAGCACACCGAGTTCGCCGTCTGAAACTCTCTTTTATAACTGCGTCATGGCCGATGTCGTCACCGGATATGCAAGCGACGCCGGTGTGAACATGGCAGATTACGGCTCCAGTAACTTGACTGCTACAGCCACTAAGTCGCTGACCTTTTCGACGCACTCAACCAGCAGCGACCCGTTTGTCATCGCCATTCAAAGTGCATCAACTTGGCTTTACGGCTGGCAGCCGGCGTTGGCTCCGAACATCACCAGCCAGCCGGCCAATCAAAGCGCCAGTTACGGTCAATCCGCGAGCTTCACCGTTGCCGCCACCGGTATTCCGGCGCCGACGTATCAATGGCTGCAAAATGGCAGTCCGCTTTCGGGCGCGACCAGTTCCACTCTGGCCATCGCCAACGCCGTGCGCACGAATGGCGGCAACTATTCCGTGGTCGTCAACAATGGTTCCGGCAGTGTGACCAGCTCGGTGGCCACGCTGACTTACAACAACACGGCTCCGGTCGCCAGTCCGGCCGGTTATGTGATGGCGGCGGGCTATCCCTTCAAGATTGCGCTGACCAATTTGTCCGCCAACTGGAGCGATGTGGATGGCGACACGATTGCGCTGACCTCCACGATCAGCAGCACCAACAGCGCGACGGTGAGCTACGACGCCAGCTATATCTATTACAACAATCCGAATGGCGTGAATGATCAGATCAATTACACCATCGGCGACGGACTAGGCGGCACGGCGGCAGGCCTGATTAACCTCACCGTTTCCACCAATCCGTTGGCGGGCACGCCGCAGGCCATCACGATCACCGGCAGCAGCGCCACGCTGAATCTGGCTGGCATACCAACCTACCAATATGAGATCCAGCGCTCGACCAATCTGGTGGACTGGGTGACGATAGAGACCACCAACGCGCCCAGCAACGGACTGTTTCAATTCATAGATACCTTTACGGATCTGGGTGGAATTCCGCCGGCCACAGCGTATTACCGCACTGCGCAGCCGTAATTTCCTTCTGGCCTAAAAATATAAAGCGCAACGCGCGGCGGAATTTTCCACCGCGCGTTTTGCTTGTAAAAATTTATCTTCAAGGCGGCTGAGCAACCTTGCGCGACAGGCGCTTCAGCCAAGGCAAGATGAATCCGCCCGAAAGATTTCGTCGTCATCATCCATTTCCGTCAAAGTCACAATGCCCAGACCCGGAACTTTTACTTCGCGCCGACGGAAAATTGGTGTTACAAATCAGGCAATGAGTTCAGTGTCTGAACAACGCCACCCGGAAACGTGCCTCGCCCGCGCGGTCGCCAACACGCTGGCGGAGGAGCCGACCCTGGAAGCCGTGACCATTGACCCCGCGCGCAAAAAAATCTCCGTGGCCACTTTGGGCCGGGTGGACGTGGAACAACTCACGCTGCGCGTCACCCAAAAAATCCAGTCGGTCCAGACCGCGGACGCCGACCACGCCTGTTTGTTGCTCAACGGTAAAAACGATTGCGCCGCCTGCACCGCGCCGCTATCCGAATCCGAGCGAAAAAAAATCACAATCCAGCAGGATGGCGGCAACACGACCATCGCCCGTGTGACCTGTCCGACCGCGCCGAAATTCTGGCGCTGGCGCGACCTGCCTTTCCCGCACATCGAACCGCGCACCATTGAGATTCCCGCTGCCGACCACGAGCATCCGGTGGACGAATGGAAATTTCAACTGACCGCCGCCCTGCTCTGCGGCGGTTGCGGCCTGCTGGCGGCATTCGTCGTGCCGGCGCAATTCAAAGTCGCCGCGTTCGTCGCCGCCTATCTCGCCGGTGGTTTTTATCCGGCGGAGGAAGTCTGGGAACGCCTGCAAAAACGCGTGCTGGACGTGCATTTTCTGATGCTCGCCGTCGCGGCCGGTGCGGCCTGCATCGGCGCGTGGGCGGAGGGCGCGACGCTGCTGTTTTTATTTTCATTTTCCGGCGCGCTGGAACATTACGCGCTGGGCCGCACGCAAAAGGAAATCCGGTCACTGTTCCGTGATGCGCCGAAAACGGCGACGGCGCTGAATGCGAACGGAACGGAAACGGAAGTGGCCTTGGAAAAAATCCGCGCCGGTGACCGCCTGCTCATCAAGCCCGGCGCGCAATTTCCCGTGGACGCCGAAATCACCAAAGGCAAAACGGCGGCGGACGAATCCAATCTCACCGGCGAAGCCGCGCCCGTGGAAAAATCCGTCGGCGACCTCGCGCTGGCGGGAACCATCAATCTTTGGGGCGCGGTTGAAGTGCTGGTCACCAAACCGGCCGCGGAAAGTTCGCTGCAAAAAATCATCACGCTCATTCACGAGGCGCAGCAGCAAAAGGCGCCCGCCCAGCAGTTCGCCGACAAATTCAGCACTGTTTACACCTACGGCGTCCTCGGCCTTTCGCTCGTGATGTTTTTTGTGTGGTGGCTTGGTTTTGGACTGGTTGCGTTCACTTCCACGGCCGGAGCGCACAGCGCGTTTTACCGCACGATGACGCTGCTCGTCGTGTCGTCGCCGTGCGCGTTGGTATTGTCCATTCCGTCGGCGGTGCTGGCGGCCATCGCGTGGGCAGCGCGGCACGGCATCCTGTTTCGCGGCGGCGCAGCGGTGGAAAAACTCGCGCAGGTAAATGTCGTCTGCCTCGACAAAACCGGGACTCTAACGACCGGCGAACTGCGCGTGGAAAAAATTGAAAGCTTCCCGCCCGGCCACGAAAACGAAGTCGCGCGACTGGCCTACTCGCTGGAAAAATTGTCCACGCATCCGCTGGCCCGCGCCATCACGCGCCACGGCAAACAACAGGCGCTGGCGGCCATTGAGTTTGCACATTTCGAATCCGTCACCGGCCAGGGCTTGCGCGCGAATCACGATGGCGTGGAAACGCTCGTTGGCAAGCGTGCGTGGGTTGAGTCGGAACGCCGAATGCCGGATCGGCAAAAAGCTGACGCCACCGGTAAACTTGCTGAACCTGAGCTTGGCGCTCCCACCGCCGCCGGCACGTCCGAAGTCTGGGTTGCCGAGGGCGCTTTGCTGGGCAGAATTATTTTGCGCGACGACATCCGGCCGCAGTCCGCGGCGGTGATCGAAGATCTGCGTCACGAGGGTTTGCGCAGCGTCGTTTTGACCGGCGACAACTTGGCCGCCGCCGAACATCTCCGCACCGAATTGAAACTGGACGATGTCCGCGCCGGGCTGAAGCCTGAGGAAAAAGTCGCCGCCATCCGCGCCTTGAGCGCGCAGGGCAACCGCGTGGCGATGATCGGCGACGGCGTGAACGACGCGCCGAGCCTGGCCGCCGCGCACATCGGCGTGGCCATGGGGGCGCGCGGTTCCGACGCCGCGCTGGAGCAAGCCGACGTGGTGCTGATGCACGACCGGCTGGAAAACTTCCGCGCCGCCTTCCGTTTGAGCCAGCGGGCCCAACGCATCATCAAACAGAATTTGTTCATCTCGCTCGGCACCGTCGTGGTGCTGGTCACGTTTGCGCTGCTGGGGAAAATTCCGCTGACCATCGGCGTGGTCGGCCACGAGGGCAGCACGGTGATTGTCGTGATGAACAGCCTGCGGCTGCTGTTCGGCGGTAAAAATGTGGACCGCCAGCCTCCAGTTTAGCGCTTGCTCACCACCCTGCCCGGTTCTGTTGCCTTAAATCGGCAATGGAATTCTTAAGCCCGCTCAAACTTACCGTTGCCCAGAAAACAAATCGTCTGCCGGATCGCCGTTCGGTTGCGCATGAGAAATGGATGCGCGCTGTGAACAACGATGTGGTCGGCCATGCCCGCCAGCTCGGTGCGCTCAATGGACACCTTGCCGTCGTCGCGGCCGGGAATGAGCCAACTGTTGATCCAATTGATCGAAAGGCTGCCGGCGATGATGCCCGCGCAAAAATTTGCCGGGCCGAGTTTATTCGGCGTGGAGTTTTTATCCGTGCTTAGTTCGTCTCCCGCCGGACCGTTGAGCTTTTTGAAAATCCACCACGAACCCAGCTTGTCCACCACTTCGCTGCCTTGGTTCGGCGGCCCGAGCATCACCACGCGGCCGAGATTGGAAATTGTGTGCCGTGACAAGTAACTGCGCACCAAAATGCCGCCGAGCGAGTGCGTGACAAAATGAATTTTCACCGCGCCACGGCTTTGACAATCCGCAACCGCGCCGCCAATCGCATCCTCGCTCAATTTTTCAATCGCGGCCGAACGCGACGGATATTCCATGTTCACGACCTTGTAGCCAGCCTGCGTCAGCGCCTGCCCCATCGGGATCATGGACCGACCGGAGCGGCACAAGCCGTGCAGCAGGATGACGTATTCTTTGTTTTCAGTGGCGGAAGCGAGCAGCGGAAGAATGGCCATGGCGATGACGAGGCAAAACTTCATTAAATCCAAATATGGAAGTCGTCCGCCATAAAACGTAGGGCAGGCTTTCCAGCCTGCCGGTTCACCGGACTTTCCTGTCCGGTGTTGGCGAATGCCGGGCGACTGGAAAGTCGCCCGCACCGGCAGGCTCGAAAGCCTGCTCTACATCTGTTGGTATCGTTTCTGAACATAATCACCCCGCATTCTCAATCGGCTTCGCCGAAATTTCCAGCATCCGGTCCATCGGCAGCCGCGCGCGCCGGATGATTTCTGGCGGCAATTCGACGCGCGGCGAAAGTTGCTTCATGCAGTCGCGCACTTTTTCGAGCGTATTCAGCTTCATGAATTTGCATTCGCTGCAACGGCAGTGATCCGTCGGCGCGCGCATCACGTCGAACGTCGGCGCGCAGAGAAATTCCTTGCCCGGACATTCCTTCCGCATCCGGTGGATGATGCCCGATTCCGTGACGATGACGAAACGCTTGGCCGGATCATTCCTGCAGAAAGTGATCATCTTCTCCGTCGAGCAAACCGCGTCCGCCAGATCGCGCACCTCGCGCAGACTTTCCGGGTGGACGATGATTTTCGCGTCGGGAAACTGCCGCTTCGCCTCCAGCACCTGCTCGCGCTGAAATTCGACGTGCGCGTAACAATTGCCTTTCCATAAAGTCATCGGCCGCCCCGTCTGCTCCATCACCCACTGGCCGAGATTTTCATCCGGCACAAACAGCAGGTCGCGGTCCTTCGGCGCGGCGTTGACGATTTTTTCCGCGTTGCCGCTCGTCACGATTACGTCGCACAGCGCCTTCACTGCCGCGCTGCAATTGATGTAGGCAATCGTCCAGAAATTCGGATTCGTCGCTTGCAGTGCCGCGAGTTTTTCCGCCGGACAACTTTCTTCCAGCGAACAGCCGGCGTCGCGATCCGGCAGCACCACGATTTTATTCGGGTTCAAAATCTTCGCCGTCTCCGCCATGAAATGCACGCCACAGAACACGATCACATCCGCGTCCGTCTTGGCCGCCTGCTGCGCCAGCCCCAGCGAATCGCCCACAAAATCCGCCACGTCCTGGATTTCCGGCACCTGGTAATTGTGCGCGAGGATGACCGCGTTGAGCTGCTTCTTGAGCGTGAATATTTCCCCCGCCAGCGGCTCAAACTTCTTCCTGTCCATTCCGCCGCGCGGATGCATTTCAGCGACATCAATCATGGTGAAAAGCTACTGTCACCGGCTGACGGCGTCAATTCATGCCGCCTGCTGCTTGCGCCGCACTCGACCGCTGGTTTCGCCAATTCTCAATGCTTCAGCGCGCCAATCAGGTAATTCAGCGTGTTGTAAATCTGCTGAACTTCATCCTGCGTGGGCGGATCGGGCAGACGCCCGCCATAGACGAGGCCCCTCGTGTTATACTGGAGGCCGCTGTTGTAAAGCAGCGGGTTTGCTCACGCGAGCTAACCAAGCAAAAATCCGTTCTGCCTCGGGCGCGGCTGCCCCGGCGTCAGGGCCGGGAAAAAGAGTTGAAAG
>CAISEZ010000069.1 GCA_903884535.1 uncultured Verrucomicrobia subdivision 3 bacterium | reverse complement strand
GCCGGGTTGATTGGTGCCGGGCATTGGATCACGAAAGGTCCGGAGCGCGGGAGCCGACAGGTTCGTGCCGCTCGTCTCCGGGGCGCGGGCCACGATTGCCTCCAGACGCTGGGCGGTTCCGTTGGTGCTGGCGGTGCCGGGCACAGTCGCGGGCCGTTCGGTGGTGATCAAAATGATCTGATTATTCTTCGTGTCGAGCGTGCAGGTTTTGGCGCGCGGTTTGGTCGTCACGGTCTGTTCCACTTCAAAATTTGTCGGGCTGGTTTCCTTGATGATTGTCAACGTGCCGTCACCCTGCGAACTGAAGGCTTCCATCGTCGCCGGATTAAATCCGCCGCCGTCCGTGCCGTTGCCGATGGGCAGGGCGGCGAGAATTTTTCCGTCGTTGGCGTTGAGCACCACGCAAGTGGCCGGCTCGTGGCACATGGCGAAAAGAATGTGATTCTTCGCATCCAGACCAAGACCGCCTGGCCCGCCGCCCTTGCTGCTGATGTCATAAGTCGCCGTCACTTTGAGCGTGTTCACGTCCACCACCGCGATGCTGTCCTTGTCTTCGAGGTCAACATAAACATGGCCCTGGCCGTCGCTCTGCGCTTGTTCGGGCGAACCGCCAAGATCAATGGTGCCAACAACCGTTCCTTCTTTACCGTCAATCACCGTCACATTCGGCGCGCTGTGGCTGAGAATGTAAATCCGTTCCGTGAGCGGCTCGAAGAAAATGCCATCCGGCCGGCCCTGCACCTCAATCGTCTTGAGCGTCTTGAGCGTGGTGGAATCCCACACCACCACCGGACTGCTGCTGGAGAAACCGTGATGAGATATTGGGTCAACCGCTTCGCCGCGGGCACGGGCGTTGGTGATGGAACCGACCGCCGCGAGCGTGTCCTCGTCAAAAACCTGGATGGCATTGCCGCGCGCCACATAAAGTCGGCGACCGTCATTGTCGGCATAGACATAATCAATGCCGCCAGCGCCCATAAATTGCGC
Organism: uncultured Verrucomicrobia subdivision 3 bacterium; assembly: GCA_903884535.1. Lineage (GTDB taxonomy): Bacteria > Verrucomicrobiota > Verrucomicrobiia > Limisphaerales > UBA11358 > UBA11358. Next base: position 16,795 of record CAISEZ010000069.1, on the reverse strand, counting down.
CGTGTTGACAATCTTGTAAGGCGCGGCGGCGTAAGCGTGTTGAGTCAGCGCGGTGGCAGCCAGCAGACTTAGGCCGAGCAAAATGCGGGGTAAAAAAGTGGATTGGTGCATAATGATTTAAGTTTGTTTATAGCGGGCAGTTAAGCCAGCGGCAATGAAAGAAACATGGTTTTATGATGACAATGTTGTAATGCGCGGGCTTTTCCCGTCTGACTGGCCGTTTGGATTCAGTAGTCATGCCGGACGCTTTCAGGCATACTCAACATCATGAAAGAGGAAATCCTCCGGCTGCTGGAGCAAAAAGATTATATGCCGGCGAACATGCCGGAGATGTTGCGCTGGCTGCGCCTGCCGCCCAACCGCCAGCAGGACTTGCAAGTGGTGCTCGAAAAGCTGGAGCAGACCGGCGAAATCGCGCGCGTCAAGGGCAACCGCTACATCCTGCCGCGCGAGGCGGATTTGATTCCCGGCCGCATCCGCATGAACCGCGCGGGCAAGGGGTTTCTCGCGCCGGACGATTCCGCGATCAAGGAGATTGCCATCGCCGAAAGTGCCACCGGCACGGCGTTGCACGAGGACCGCGTGCTGGTGCGGCGCGATGTGCGCCGGAAAAGTTTTCGCGAAGGCGATCAGGAAACCGGCGTGGTGGTCCGAATTTTGGAACGCAAGCGCACGCAAATTGTCGGCACGCTGCGGCAGAGCAAGAATTTTCTCTACGTCATTCCCGATGACCCGCGCATTCCGCATGACGTCTATGTGACGCCGCCGCGCGATGTGGGCCGGCCCGCGCGCCTCGGCGACAAGGTGGTGGTTGAATTGCGTGAATGGGAATCGCGTCACATGAATCCCGAAGGCGAAATCGTGGAAATTCTCGGCGCGCCGGATGCGGAAGGCGTGGACATGCTGTCCGTGCTGCGCCAATACGATTTGCCGCTGCATTTTCCCAAGGCGGTTTTGGCTGAGGCGCACGCCATCGGCTCGGTGGTCCACGAACACGATCTGGCGGGCCGGCTGGATTGCCGCGCGCACAATGTTGTCACGATTGATCCGGACGACGCCAAAGATTTTGATGACGCGATTTGTCTCGAGCGGATTTCGGCGGAGCAATGGCGGCTGTGGGTGCACATCGCGGACGTGTCGCATTACGTCAAGCCCGGCACCGCGCTGGATGCCGAAGCGCGGCAGCGCGGCAACTCCACTTATCTGGTGGACCGCGTCATTCCGATGTTGCCGGAAGCGTTGAGCAACGAACTCTGTTCGCTCAAGCCGAACGTGGACCGGTTGACGAAGTGCGTGGAATTCCTCGTGGCGCACGACGGGCGCGTGCTGAGCACCAAGTTTCATTCGGCCGTCATCCATTCGCAACGGCGATTTGCCTACGCGCAAGTGCTGGAGATTTTGCAGCGCGCACCGGCGGACGAGCCAATTGAGCGGATGCTGCATCAGGCGCATGAATTGGCGCAGAAAATCCGCCGGCACCGGTTCAAGAACGGTTCGCTGGAACTGGATTTTCCGGAAATGAAAATCCGCTTGGACGAGCAGGGGAAGATTCTGCGCATCGAGAAAAACGAGAACGACGTGTCGCACCAGCTGATCGAGGAATACATGCTACTCGCGAATGAAGCGGTGGCGACGCGCCTGATGAGCCAGCGGACGCCGGCGATTTACCGCATTCACGAGGAACCGGACGCGCGGCGCTTGCAGGAATATCGCCAGGACGTTTTGAGCCACAACGTGTCGTGCGGCAATTTGAACCAACCGCACGAGGTGCAAAAATTGTTGTCGAAGCTCGGCACGCTGCCGATCGGCGCGGCGCTGAAGATCGGTTTTCTGAAATCGCTGATGCGCGCTCGTTACGCCATTGAGCCGCTCGGGCATTACGGTTTGGCCAAGAAAAAATACACGCACTTCACTTCACCTATCCGCCGCTACGCCGACCTCGTGGTGCATCGCGCGCTGTTCGACAAAAATGCGGTGAAGGAAGGCGCACTCAAGGAAATCGCCGAACACATTTCCGTGACCGAACGCAATTCCGCCGACGCCGAGCGCGACAGCAAGGACGTGAAGTTGTTTGCGTTTTTGAAAGCGCAGTTGGAATCCGGCGATCCAATTAAATATCCCGCGCTGGTAACTGATGTTCGCAACTTCGGTTTCTTCGTGGACGTGCCGGGTCTCGCGATGAGCGGGCTGGTGCCATTGTCCACGATCCAGGATGACTTTTATGTCTTCGACGAATCGCGGAGGAATCTCGTGGGCCGCCGCACGCGCCGCGTGATCCGGCTCGGCGACAAGCTCACCGTGCAAGTGGCAAAGGTGGACAGCTTCAAGAAGCAGGTGGATTTCTGTCTGGCCGCTGAAGTTGGGAAACCAGCGGCAGCGCGCCAGTCCGGCTCGCGGTCAGCCCCAGCCCGGCCGCAGTCATTCCAAAAAAATCCGAAGCGGCCGCAATTTTCACGACCGGATTCAAAACGTCCGCCGGCGGCGTCGGCACAAAATTCACGGCGGGAAAATCCGCGGCGGCAGGAATCGCGCCCGGCCAAGTCTTCGTCCCAGCCGGCGCGGCCGCAACTCAAGCGGGAAAACAAATTTGTGCTCAAGACTTCGGTGCGGTCGTTTGGCGGAAAAAATCGCGGCGGCAGGCGGTGAGAAAATTCAACGAGACAACGTTATGAAAATGATGGAACGAATTTTTTGTTTGGGTCGCGGCAAACTGGCGGCAGTTTTTTCTGCGCTGCTCGTCGCGGCGGTTTTATGTGGCAGCGGTTGCGAGACCGCGCCGAAAAATTCACTCGCCACGCACCGCTCTGCGCAATGGGAAAACGAAATCAGTGCGTTCGAAGCCAAGGATAAAACGAATCCACCGCCGCAAAATCCCATCGTGTTCGTCGGCAGTTCGAGCATCCGCAAGTGGACAACGCTCGCGGCGGATTTTCCCGGTTTTCCGGTGGTCAATCGCGGCTTCGGCGGTTCGCAACTGGCGGACTCGGTGAATTTCGCCGACCGCATTGTCATCAAATATCAGCCGCGCGAAGTCGTGGTGTATGCCGGCGGGAACGACATCAATGCGGGCAAGTCCGCGGAGATTGTTTATGGCGATTTTGTGGCGCTGATGGAAAAATTGCAGGCGGGTTTGCCGCACGCGCGGCTGGTCTTTATTTCCAGCGCGCCCAATCCAGCCCGCTGGGCGCAAGTGAAGAAAGTGAAACGGTTGAATTCGCTCGCTGAAAAATATTGCCGGCAACACGACATCGCCTTCATCAACGTGTTTCCGCTCATGCTCGGGGCGGACGGACAGCCGCTGCCGGATATTTACGTCGCCGACCGCTTGCACATGAACGCCAAAGGCTACGCGATCTGGCGGCAGGCCGTGGCGCCGTATTTGCAGTGACGAGCTTTAAACTTCGAGCGGTTGAAGAATTTCTTTGGTTTCTTCCACCGCATTCCGACTTTCTTCCTGCATTTCTTCGAGCGGTCGGAAACGGTCGGCGCGGAAACCGCGTTCAAGATTAGCCTTGGAATCCGCCTTTGGATTAACGAGGCCGATGAGTAGCACGGACACGTCGCCTTCCAGCGTGAGATTAATGCCGAGCCGGATGTCGCGGACGACGTAGGTGACGTCCTTGACGGGCAGGGCGTCGTAAAGCTTGCCAATGTCCGGCGGGAACTTGTCGTCCACGCAGACCACTTTGTCGCCGATGTTGAAATTGCTCATGCTGTTTTATTAACCCGGCAAAGGTTTTGAATCAAGCGGACTGACCGGATTCGGGGTCGCACGCCTCGGGCATGGAGTGAAGTTTATATTTCCGGTTGGTAGTTGTCCACTCCCAGCATCCCCGACCACGGTGGCAACCAGCGCCGTAAAGAAGCTAGCTTTAGTTTTATCGCCGGCCCGGAACCATCGGTTCACTCCACCGGATTTGTTTGGCGTTGCGGCGAACGGACCTTTGTCTGCGGTGTTTTTTCGGTGCCGCGGCAGAAACCAAAGCCGCCGTGCCGAGGAGCATGGCAATTTCTTTGTTCAACGCGTTTAAATGCGCTTTTAATTTGGCGGTGTGGGGCATGAGGCAGAACAATATTGTCTGTATAAAGGCATGATTCGTTCCATCCCGTTTTTTTGATTCGAGATAATTGGTAAACTTAACAGGTTAAACGAATAACATTTTTGTGCCTACCGTTGCCGGGGCGAGAAGATTGGCGAAAACTGTAAACTTTACCGACGCTTTTCTGTTTGAATTGACAGCGGAAGAACGCTGCAACATCGGGTAGGCAGCACTGCTCGGCGCTTCCAATTTCTCGCCGGCGAGTTTCGCAAAGTTTTGATTGTCCTTCGGGTTTATTTACGTTGCGACCGTGAAAAGCCGAGGGATGGAGTTGGATTGGATTTTTTTGCCAAGGCGAATATGTTTATTCCGTGTTCATAAACAACCGGCTGCCAATCGCGAAGCGGATTTATTTCCTGGCCGGTATTTTATCCAGTGTGCTGGCGCAGGGACAATCGCTCAACCAAATTGGCCTGACGACGTTGAACGCCCTGACGACCAACTTAAACGGCTCGGGCATCTCGGTGGCGCAGGTGGAGGCGTCGTTGACCACCGACTCCAAGACTTGGGAAGTGAACCCGGCGAATGTCGGTCAGCCCGGCAGTCTGTTCACTTATGCCTCCGGCGTTGGAACGTCCGCCGTTTATCCCAATACGCTGGGGACGAATTCGTGGCACGCGGAAGATGTGGGAAATAATTTTTACGGCCAGCCAAACGGGGTGGCCACGAATGTCGCGCACGTCAACAACTACGAGGCGAATTATTTTTTGACCACCTATGTCGAGGTTTCCTCTCCGCCCAAACCCAATGCCGCCGTCGTCAACCAGAGCTTCTCCTTTGGCCCCTTGGCGGTCGCCACCCAACAGCAGATTGATTCGTTTTACGACAATGCCGCCGTGCAGAACAAAATCATCTTTGTGTCTGCCGCCGACAATTACGGCACCAACGCGCCCAACAGCACCAATGTTTGCGCTCCGGGAACCGCCTACAATTGCATCAGCGTCGGCGCATATTCCGGCGGCATTTATTACAACAGCCTCGGGCCGACCGCTGACAATGGCCGCTGTAAGCCGGACATTACCGCGCTCAGTGGCGTGACAAGTTTTTCCACACCGCAGGTGGCCGGCGCGGCGGCGGTGCTGCTGCAGGCGGCCTTGCGCGGCGACGGCGGCAGCAACACCAACGCGGCGTTTGACCTGCGGACCGTCAAGGCGCTCCTGCTCAACGGCGCGGTCAAACCGGTTGGCTGGACCAATTCAAATTCATCGCCGCTGGATGCGCGTTATGGCGCGGGTGTGGTGAATGTGTTCAATGCCTACGAACAACTCGCCGGCGGCAAGCACGGCTACGTCACCAACACGACGGTGGCCGTCGGCGGCGCGCATCCGCCCACTGGCGCGACCGGCACCGTCAGCGTTTTGAGCGGCTGGGATTTCAACACCAATACCAGCGGCTCGTTCCCGTCGGCGTTTGATGCCGTGGACCATTATTATTTCAACGCCACCAACCAGGTGAAAACCGCCAGCTTCACCGCCAGCGCCACGCTGGTCTGGAACCGCCAGCAAAATCAATCGGCCATCAACAATCTCAATCTGTTTCTCTACAACTGCGCCAACAGCAATCTCGTGGCGTGCAGCACCAGCCGCGTGGACAACGTGGAGCACCTCTGGCTGCCGAAACTGCCGCCGGGCCGTTATGATTTACAGGTGTGGAAGGCGGGCGGTTCCGGCATTGTCAGCGCGGCCGAACCGTATGCGCTGGCCTGGACATTTTTCTCGGACACACTGGTCGTTGGCCAATCCGGCACAAACACCGTTCTGTCGTGGCCGGCATATCCGGCCGGATTCCAAGTCGAGGCGACAACGAATCTCATTGCGCCGGTCTGGAGTCCCAACAACCGGCCGCCGGCCATCATCCTGACCGGTTCGAATGGGCTGATTTTGAGCGGGACGAATGCAAACCAATTCTTCCGCCTGAACTGGCCCAATCTCTGAACGGCGGGCGTGCTTGCATTATTTTGAAAACCAGTTCAGCTTGGGCGCATCACTTTTTTCGGCTCAACCTTATGACCGGTCTATTACACGCACTCTTTTATTTTCAAAACTCGTATCCACACCTGTGACAGTCATCTTTACAAACGGTGTTCCAGACAAAACAAATGTCGTGTTCAAGATGAAAGCAAAAGAATAATCATGCCCAACGACCTTATTATTTGCTTCTGCATTGTGTTTGGTAGAAAAATTTATCGCGCCGGTTTTGTTATTGCCTTTGCGTTGCTGACGCAAACCGCGTTCTCAACTCCGCTTCACGCAACTTTCAACGTTCATGATTTTGGGGCGGTGGGTGATGGCACAAACAAAGACACAGTCGCATTCCAGAAAGCGCTCGATACGTGCGCCGTTTCCGGTGGCGGCGAAGTTATTGTGCCCGCCGGAAAATATCTCATCGGCAGCGTCCAGATGGGCAACCGCACCATTCTCCGGCTGGAAACCAACAGCGTTATCACCGGCAGCGCGGAGCTCAACGATTATCCGACGCTGGACATCCGCTGGGAAGGCCGCTGGCAGCCGGGTCGGCGCGCGCTGATTTATTCGGCGAACGTGGACCACACTGGGATCATCGGGCCGGGGCGCATCGAGGGAAATCCCGCCGTGGCCGCGCCGCAAAATCCGCGCGGCGTGGTCGTGCTCGAACCGATTTCCTGCCACGACGTCCGCTGGGAAGGTTTCACGGTGACGCAAGGCGGCAATTGGGCGACGCACCCGACTTATTGCACGGATGTGAAAATTAAAAATGTGAACATCAACGGCGGCCGCGACGGCATTGACGTGGATTCCTGCAAAAATGTCCGCATCGAAAATTGCGACATCAACACGGGTGACGATTCCATCAGCCTCAAATCAGGGCGCGGTCTGGCCGGCGCGCGCCTCGGCAAGCCGACGGAAAATGTTTTGATTCAGCATTGCAACCTCGTGGGCCGGCGTTTCGCCTGCATCGGCATCGGCAGCGAAACTTCCGGCGGCATTCGCAACGTGCGAATTGAAAAATGCAAAATGACCAGCCGGACTTTTGGAATTTACATCAAGACGCGCATCGGGCGCGGTGGCGACATTGAAAATATTTCCGGCGACGACCTTGATGTTTTGGCCGGCGGTTTTCTGAAAATCAATTTGATCAGCTCCGGCAACAGCAACACGGCGGACGATCCGGTAGCAGGATTGGCCGGCTATCCGCTGGGCAGAAATTTTCGTTTCGCAAACATCCGCGTGGCTTGCACGACCCTAGCCGATGTCAGCCAGATTTCAGCGGAGAAACCGCTCGATGGACTGGTTCTCAAAAATATCACCGGCACCTGCACGAAAGGCATCTCGCTGCAAAATGTAAAAAATGCCGCCTGGAGCAATCTTCACGTCAGCGGCTGGCAGGGCGCGTTCCTCACCGTGACGAATGTTCAAGGCACCGGCTTGGGCGCGTTTCAACACCGTTGAAACTGCGTCGCCGGTGGATGGAATTGGAAATATATCGCTCTGATTTAATGGGCGGAAAAAGCGGTCATTTCATTGGAGTGAAACTCGCTTCGGCGGAAACCCAGCGACGCCATGAAATTTGAATGGGTTGGCAATGGCCCGATCAGTTGGGTGGTGGGCTGAATAGAAAAACCGCTGCTCAAAATAATGGCGGTATCGCCTTTGGCGGTCGCTTGCACATAGCCCGCGAGTTGGCGCATTAATTTCACCAGAATGCCACGCGCCGCATTTTTGGCGACATTCATGGCGGGGTTGCCGTCGGTCACATCAGCCCATGCCATGGCAAAGGTGGTCACCGCATCCAGCACGGTCGGCAGCGCTGGCGTGGGTGACGGAAATTTGCGATTGTCGGTCATGGCCCGCAATATCGCCTGCGAATGGGTGATCAACTCGGCATCCGTATCCGTATTCAAAAACTGCACGGCGGGATTGGCGTTCAGTTTGATTTATCATAAATTGAGTTCGATTAATGAATGACGTTTTTTACCATAGCAATACCTCTGCCAACCGTCTGAAATGCGGTTTTAATGGCATTTAGCAGCGTTATAAGCCGCTCGGAAGAAGTCTGGGGGGATTGGCAATGAGGTTTTACTGGAAAAAATTGCTCAAAAACGCCGGCGGTCCGGCAAAAGTTTCCCGCCGGATTTCTTGTCAATCCGCACAAATGACTTGTAAGGAATTGGCCCCGGTGCTTCACTCGGTTTTGAAAATGACGGGATCATTTGACCGGCGTTGGTCATCGCCGCTCTGTTTTTGGGACTGCGGCGGCGGTTCATTTTTTAGATTTCAGGAACATGACTGCAATTAAAATTCAATGAAGCGAACTATCCTGATTTTTATCTGCCCATTCGTTCTGCTCGTGGCCGGCTTGGCGCAAACCAACCACGCCACTGCAACCAAACCGGTGAGTAACATTACCATCTATGTTTCGGAAATGGGCGATGGCTTGATGGCTGCTCATAATCCTACCAATCAGACGGTCATGGTTATTTTTTCAGACCGAAGAGCGTTTACGTTTCATCAGGCCATTTCCGCCTCCGGTGTGAGATATACCAACGAGACCTCTGTATTTTGGGAGCACCAAGGCGAAGCGACTTATTCCGTGGGCAACAAAATCATTTTTACCGGTAAAAGAGTGAACTGAAGCGGTCCGACTCCCCAGCTGAACAAGCATCCTGACCCTATTTTTATTTCAGTCCGCCCAGTGGTTCCGGAAACCAGCATTTGGAAATGAAACCCAAAAACACGGCCACGACCTATGACATTTCCGGCACGCTCGACAACCGCGCAGTGCATGTCGTTTGCCTTTTTGATCCATCCAATAATTGCGCCCCCATCTATACCAACGGCGTGCTGGAATCAGCCATCACAAAAACGTGGCCGGCGTTCACCACTGTCAACCCGGCATGGTCATTCGTCGGCCGCTCACTTTTTTAGTTCGGACGCCTATCTGAACGCGACCATTGATGAGCTAAGGATTTATGATGGCCGCCTGACGCCCCAGGAAATCGCCGCTCATTTCAAGTTCGGCCCCGACGCGCTCGCGTTGGCGGTCGCGGTGACTGCTTCCAACGCGCCGGCCGGCTTGAATTTATTTTGGCCGGCCTACGCAGTTGGGTTTGCCTTGGAAACAAGTCCGGCGGTGGACAGCCCGACCTCGTGGACCACGGTTAAAGTATCGCCGGCCTTGAACAACGACCTCTGGCAACTCACCATGCCGGCCACGAATTTCCCGCAGTTCTACCGGCTGCGCCGATGAAAATAGAACCTTAAAACTATCACCGCCACCACCGCCACGCCCATTGCTTGGTCCCCGCTGGGCGCGACCAAATGCGTCAAAACACTTCTCTGATATGCACGGTTCAAGCTGGCCGGTTCGTGGATGTTCACGCCGCCGGCGATTTGGAATTTTATGGCGAGTTAGTAGTTCACCCCATAGCGCGCGCGGCGGGAAAGCTGTTTAATCAATGGCGTTAATCATTAGCAGTCGGTGCAATGCCGACAGTTTGGCCTGTAGTGTAAAGCGGTCAGCCTGTGCGATAAACAGGTTGGCCGCTTTTATTTGCCGGCGCCGCATTGCAAAGTGTGGTTTAAGACGCCCATTTGGCTGGATGCTGGTCAGGGGTCACGGCAAATGCACCAAATAATGAAACAGGATTGTATCAAGCTGCGCACGGGAAACCACTGCCGTTCCATCAACAGCATGGGCGAAAAGCTGTTTAGAATACTGGTTAATGGGGTGGGGGGTGCCGCGGCAGCGACGGTTGGCAAGACTTGGGATTGCGGCCTGCTGGCAATTGATCAAACTGTGGCCGAGGTTTGCTCACTCCAACAACGGTCGCCAACTTGGTGGGTATTTGCCACTGGATGGCGCCGGCACGAATCAATCCGCTTTTTCGCGCTTCAAAAACCACCCTGGTCAATGCGTCCGCTTACAAATAATGCGATGGACGTTGCGCAGCGTCTGACGCACGATGAATTGCGGTAAATGAAATTTGTCGTTTCTCCGCAACTCGCGCTGCCGGCCGGCGGAGTTTTTTAGCAGAACGTGGCTGAACAGTGCTGCGCCAGCTTGCTGAAAAACTTGGACCGGAGGCCTGAGTCCAAACCCGGGCTAACGATGTTAAACTAACTGGTTTTTTGTATGACCAAAAAAGAACGTTTTTTTGCCACCATTGAGCGGCGGCCGGTGGATCGCCCAGCTGCCTGGCTTGGTATTCCCGCCACGACTGCATTGCCCCGGCTCTTTGCCCATTTTCATGCGACTGATCTCGCGGGGTTGAAGCTGGCCGTGGGCGATGACGTGTGGCCGGTGGAACTGCCTTATCACTCAACTTTCTCCGATGCGATCTACATGGCGTTCGACTTCGCCAAGCAGGGACACATCGTCAATGAAGAGCGCACGCTGAATTCGCCCGGCTGGTTCGAAGACATCACCGATCCGGCGCGCGTGGCAGATTTCAACTGGCCGGATCCGGTCGCCCACATTTCAGTGGAAGAATGTCAGGCGGTGGTGGCTGCGGTGCCCGGTGATTATGCCGTGCTGGGCGTGGTTTGGTCAGCGCATTTTCAAGATGCCTGCGCAGCGTTTGGGATGGAAACGGCGTTGATGAACATGATCGCCGAACCGGCAATGTTCCGCGCGGTGATTGACCGGATTACCGAGTTTTACCTCAAGGCGAACGGCGTTTTTTACGAGTCAACCCGCGGCAAATTGGATGCGGTGCTGATCGGCAATGATTTTGGAAGCCAGAGCGGGTTGATCCTTTCGCGCGAGTTGATCCGCGAATTTGTCTTTCCTGGCACGCGCGCCTTGATCAACCAGGCCAAGGATTACGGGCTGAAAGTCATTCACCATTCTTGCGGCGCGATTCACGATTTGATTCCCGATTTTGCGGCGATGGGCGTGGATGCGATCCATCCGATCCAGGCGTTGGCGGTCGGGATGGATGCCGAAGGATTGGCGCGCGATTTTCGGGGAACGGTTTCATTCTGCGGCGGCGTGGATGCCCAAAATCTGTTGGTGCAAGACACGCCGGAAGCCGTGCGCCGCCGGGTTTTGGAATTAAAAAAATTGTTTCCCACCGGGCTCATTATTTCGCCGAGTCACGAAGCCATTTTGCCGGACATTGCGCCGGAGAACATCAGCGCGCTTTTTGCCGGGGTGCGCGAGGAGGCTGAACCGACGCGGCCATGAAAAATTCCGTTCAACGCTATGGCTCGGTAGTGGGCGTCAAGGAAGGCATGGTTGCCCGCTATCAGGAATTGCACGCGGCGGCTTGGCCCGAGGTGCTGGCAGTCCTTAAGCGCAGCCACATCGGCAACTATTCCATCTATCTCCGTCAACTCGCCGACGGGCGTCATTACCTGTTCAGTTATTTCGAATACACCGGCGACGATTTCGCGGCTGACTCGGCGCGCATCGCCGCCGATCCCACGACCCAGCGTTGGTGGGCTGAATGCGTGCCGTGCCTTGAACTGTTGCCCGACCGCGCGCCGGGCGAAATCTGGTCCGCGATGACCGAAGTGTTTCACCTTGATTGACGGCGCATGAATAATTCCTCACCAACCGGCAGCGGCAAAACCCCGGCGAAAATAGCTTTGCTGGCCTGCGCGGTTTTCGAGGGGGAAATCGCGTTGCACGCCCGCGCCGCAAAACACATTGCCGAGGTTCGTTTTTTCGAGATGGGATTGCATGATCGTCCGGATCAACTCCGCGCCGTGTTGCAGGAAAATCTCGATGCGGTGGATATGCGGACGGACATCGAGGCGGTCGTGCTGGCCTATGGTTTGTGCGGACGCGGCACGGCAGGGCTGCGCCCGATGCGTCACAAGCTCGTCATCCCACGCGCACATGATTGCATCACGGTTTTCATGGGCAGCAAGGAAGCCTACGCCGAACATCAACGGCGCTGTCCGACGTGCTATTATTACACGCCCGGCTGGAATCGCGGCCGCCGCGTGCCCGGCCCGGAAAAACTTGAAGCGCTAAAAACCGAGCTATCAAAAAAATTCGCGCCGGACGATGTTGAATTCCTAGTCGAGACCGAGCGCGAACAATGGGCGATGCATGATACCGCCACCTATCTTGAACTCGGCACCGATGAGGCGCAGGCCGAAGCTGATTACGCGCGGAAATGCGCCGACTGGCTGGGTTGGAAGTTTGAGCATCGGCGCGGAGATCCAAAATTGCTGCGAGATCTGCTTTGGGGTAACTGGGATGCCGGACGTTTCCAAATCATCGAGCCGGGAATGCAACTGGGCCACGCGCCAGACGCAAATATTCTGCGCGCTGAATCTGTGCCGAACAAAGGTTCCAAGGAATGAACCAAGTGGCTAATCTCCAAGTCGAATTGGACTCCGGCGGACGCCGGACGATTCCCGCCCCGCGTGATAATCGTTTGTTGGCCGATGTGCTCGCCGCGCACGGGCTGCCGCTGAACACGCGTTGCGGTCAGCGCGGACTGTGTCGCGGCTGCGAAGTGGAATTGCGCGAAGGTTCGCTGCTGACGAACATCGGTGCCGTCAGCGCGCCTGCCACCGTCCAGGCTTGCCGCGCCCGCCTGACCGGCGAGGCGCTCATTCATATTCCCGTGCGTTCGCGCATCGAGCATGGACCGCAGATTGGCGAGACTTTTGAGATTGCCATTCCCTACGCGCATCAGCCGCTGTTTCCATTTGTGCCGGGCGGGCGCGACACGGCGTTTGTCGTGGATGTCGGCACCACGACCGTCGTCGTGCTGCTCGTGGATCTCGTGACCGGCGAAGTGCTGTCGCGGGCTGGCGCGTTCAACGAACAAATCCGTTTCGGCGACAACGTCGTCACGCGCATCGAGGCCGCGCACAAACCGGAAAACCTCGCCGCCATGCAGCGCGCCATTGTGATGGAAACAATTCAACCGCTGCTGCTGCAGGCTTGCGAGCGGGCAGGGCGGACGGTGGAACGAATCGCTGGCGGCGCCATCGCCGGGAACACCACGATGCTGCATTTGCTCGTCGGGGAAGATCCGACGGCGTTGGGCATCGCCCCGTTCACGCCGCGTTTTATTGCGGGCCGAGAAGTTTTGGCCGGCGAAATAAAATTGGTCGCGGACAAACTTCCGCCGGCGACGCCAATTCAATTACTGCCCGGATTTTCCGCCTATGTCGGCGCGGACATCACGGCCGGAGTTTTTGCGAGCGGCATGGTGTTCGATCCGACGCCAAGTTTGCTGGTGGACATCGGCACAAATGGCGAAATTGTTTTGCAAAGCGGTGGCAAGTTGACCGCGTGTGCCACCGCGGCCGGACCGGCGTTTGAAGGCTGCGGTTTGCGTTGCGGCACACGGGCGCGCGACGGCGCGGTCAGCGACCTGTGGCTGACGCTAAATCCGTTTCAACTCGAAACCGAAACCATCGGCAAAATTCCGCTCGCTAGTGCCAACGGACTTTGCGGTTCGGCGTATGTTGATTTTCTCGCCACCGCGCGGAGCTGCGGCTTGCTCACCACGACCGGCCGGTTTGAATTGGCGGCGTGGGAAAGTTTACCCGCACAAAACCGGCTGACGGACGACGGCGAACGCGCATTGCGACTGACAGAAACAAATGGTGCCGGCGCATTGCGCATCAGCGAAGTGGATGTGGCTTTGCTGTTGCAGGCCAAGGCGGCGATCGGCGCGGGCATTGAAATTTTGCTGGAGACGGCGGGCATCCGCGCTACGGATTTAGGCCGGGTCTATCTCGCCGGCGGTTTTGGCATGCACTTGAATGTGGCTCATGCCATCGCCATCGGTTTGCTGCCCGGCTTCCGCGAGGAGCAGGTGCGCGTGGTCGGCAACACCGCGCTGGCCGGCGCGCTGCTCGCGTTGGTGGACCGCACCACGCTCGACGAAATGGAAAATCTCCGCACGCAGGTCGAGGTCATCGAACTCAATCTCGCCGCCGATTTCGAGGACCGCTACATTGAGCATTTGCTGCTGCCGTGAATGATTTTCCCGCCATCCCGCTTTTGGAGCACCGGCCCTACGACCGGATTCGCGAGTTGTATTTGTTTCAAGAACCGATGCTGATGGCGGCCATCCGGCGTGGTGACCGGGGTGAGGCACGACGCATTATTAATTACGTTCTCGTTCATATCTACAGCGCCGGCGAGGAACGCAGCGAATTGCTCAAAGGCTTGCTGCTCGAACTGGTGGTGATGATTTCCCGCGCCGCAGTCGAGGCGGGCGCGGTGCAATCCGAGGTGCTGGGCTTGAACTTCCGTTTTCTCACCGAGCTGGCCAACATCCACGACGACGAGGATCTGGCCGCGTGGTTGCGCAAAACGCTGGAGCACGTGATGTCCGCGATTGAACGGCAGGAGGATTTCACGCCGCCGCTGCTGGTGGGCAAGGCGCTGGATTTCATGCGGACGAATTTGCACCGCGATATTTCGCGGGACGAGACGGCGCGGCACGCGGGAATTTCGCCGAGCCATTTCTCGCGGCTGCTCAAGGAGCGGACCGGCCGCTCGTTCACCGAGTTGCTGCGGCAATGCCGGGTTGACCTCGCGTGTGATTTATTGCGCAACACGGAGCAGTCGCTGACTGAAATCACGGATCACTGCGGGTTCTGCGATCAGAGCTATTTCACCCGCGTTTTTCAGGACGTGAAGGGCGCGACACCAAAGCAGTTTCGCGCCGCGAGCCGGGTGAATGGCGGCTAAAGTTTGGCGGCGCGGGCGGCGCGGACGGCGCGGCTCATGGCGGCGAGATGCTCCGGCGCAGTGCCGCAGCAGCCGCCGATGATGCTCACGCCGGCGGCCAGCAGGCGCGTGGCGGTGGCCGCCATTTCTTCCGGCGTGGCGTCGTAGATGGTGCGGCCGTTTTCAGTGCGCGGTGAACCGGCGTTCGGTTGGACGATGACGAATGCGCTGCCAGCGGCGGCGACGAGTTGTTCGGCCAGTTTAACATAATCGTCCAGACTCAATCCCGTGCCGCAGTTGGCTCCCACGATTTCCGCACCGGCATTCGTGGCACGTTGCATCGCCTCGGCGGCACTCGTGCCCATCATGGTGCGGAATTCGCCCGGCGCGGTTTTCTGGAAAGCGTAAGTGGCGATGACCGGCACATTGGCGGCACACGCTTTCGCCGCTTCGATGCCGACAATCGCCTCTGCTGGATCGCTCATGGTCTCGACGAGGATGGCGTCCGCACCGCCTTCGATGAGCGCCGCAATCTGCGCGCGAAATGCTTCGCGCAATTCATCCGCCGTGGTGTCTCCAACCGGCTCAAGAAAATCGCCAAACGGCCCGACATCGCCGAGCACCCAGCCGTTTTCGCCGGCAGCAGAACGAGCCACGCGGGCGGCGGCACGATTTAATTCGGCCACACGATTTTCCAGCCCGTGAAGTTTGAGCGCGAACCGCGAGCCGCCGAAGGAGTTGGTGGTGATCAAATCGCAGCCGGCGTTGCGATACGCAAGGTGAATGCCGCCGACATCGCCGGGGCGCTCGACGTTCCAGAGCATGCCGCACGCGCCGCTGGCCAGGCCGCGCGCGAAGAGTTGCGTGCCCATCGCTCCGTCGCAGACGAGTGGTCGCCGGGTAATTTCTTGGAGAAGTTTGGTGGGGTTCATGGGCGTTTTATTTTCAGTCGAAAATTATTGTGCGGTTGCCGCAAAGGAAAACGCGGTCCTCGAACACCAGCCGCAGCGCTCGAGCGAGAACCATCTGCTCCACGTCGCGGCCGGCCTGCGAAAGATCGTGCGCCGTGTGCGTGTGATCCACCGGGATGACCTGTTGCACGATGATTGGACCTTCGTCCAGTTTCTCGGTGACAAAATGGGCAGAGGCACCGATCACCTTTACGCCTCGATCAAAGGCCTGTTGATAAGGCTTCGCCCCGACAAACGCCGGGAGGAAGGAATGGTGGATATTTACGATGTGCGCGGGAAATCGGCGCACAAATTCCGGCGTCAGCACGCGCATGTATTTTGCGAGCACGAGATAATCTGGTTGCAGGCGCTCGATCACTTTAAGCATTTTCGCCTCGTGGCCCTCGCGTGGGAGCGACTCGTGGCTGACGAAATGAAACGGTAGGTCGAATTTGGTGGCGAGCGGTTGGAGCGCGGAGTGATTGCTGAGCACCGCCAGCACCTGTGCGTTGATTTCGCCGAAGGCATGACGGATCAGAATGTCGCCGAGGCAATGGTGTTCTTTGGAGACCAACACGACGATGCGCTTCGGTTTCAGATTGGACAACCGCACGCTCGCATTCGTCGGCAGCGCTGCGCGGACCTCCGCTTCAAGCTGGCCGGCGTCCGTCGCGCCATCAAATTCCGTGCGCATGAAGAACCGCGCCGAGCCGCGTTCCACGAACTCCTGGTTGCCCACCACGTTCAGGCCGTGTTTCAACAGCACACCGGTAATCGCATGGACCAGACCGCGCCGGTCATCACATTCGACGAGTAGAACCTGCGTGCTCATTTTACGCCTCCACGCAAGTTTTTTTGCTTTGGCGCCACTACCCAAACGAAGTTATCGCGGAAAAAATTCTGGAGAGCCGTGGGGCGATGCATACGTTACTTTTTTAACCCTCGACGCGTTGCATGGCAACCTTCAATCAACTGAAAGCACGTAAACACCAAAGATACGCACCGGATTACAAGACGCCACCGGCCAGAATCGGCAATCTCTGCCAATCATGAATGACCAACATCCCCTCACGCTGGCCATCATCGCCGGGCGCCGCAAAGAAATTCCCGACCTCG
>CAISEZ010000068.1 GCA_903884535.1 uncultured Verrucomicrobia subdivision 3 bacterium | reverse complement strand
GGCTGCTTGGGATTGGTAGCGCGGAATTTGCCGTATTCGCCCGGCTTGTAGTTGTAACCGAAGATATCTGCATTAGGCGCGAAGCCGTTGTAACCGGAGTGCACATCATTATTCGCGGAAGTTGTCGGCCGCGTCGGGTCTTCCTGATGCGCGATGTCGGTGAGTTCCGCGGCAATCACCCGGCCGTCCGGCGAGTTCTGCTCTTTCACTTCGTTGCCGATGCTCCAGAGAATGATGCTCGGATGATTGCGGTCGCGGCGAACCATGTCTTGAATGTCCGTGACCGACCATTGCGCGAAAATTTCGCCATAGCCGAAACGGCTGGCCACGCCCGCATTCCAGCCGACAACCCATTTGTTTTTAGACGGCGTGAATTCATCAAACGCCTCGTCCATCACGAGGAAGCCCATGCGGTCGCACAGATTCAAAAGTTCCGGATCGGGCGGATTATGACTGGTGCGAATCGCGTTGACGCCGATTTCCTTCAGCAAACGCAACCGCCGCTCCAGCACCTGGTCGGGCACGGCCGCGCCGAGCGAGCCGGCGTCGTGATGAATGCAGACGCCTTTGAGCTTGGTCGAAACGTCGTTGAGAAAAAATCCTTTGTTCGCGGCAAAATTTGCGGTGCGGATTCCGAACGGCGTTTCGGTTTCATCAACGACCGTTTCACCGGCTTTGACGAGGCTTTTGACGGTGTAAAGCGATGGCGATGCCAGCGACCATAATTGCGGCTGCGAAATTCTCAAATCCTGCGCCAGCGTCTGAACCGAATTACCCGCCGCCGATTTTGCAGTGGTGAGGCTCGCCACAATTTTTCCGTCAGGCGCAACGATGTCCGTTTGCAGCAAAAATTTTCTTTGGTCAGCGAAATTATTTTCAACCGTCGTCTCGACGCGGACGCTGGCCAAATCATTTTTTATTTTGGGTGTCGTCACAGACGTGCCCCAGTGCGCGATCCGCAATGGGTCCGTGGTGGCCAGCCGGACGTTGCGATAAATCCCCGACCCGGTGTAGAACCGTGAATCGGCAAAGCGCGAATGATCCACGCGCACGGCCACGACATTGTCAGCACCCCATTTCAAATATGGCGTCAAATCGTATTGAAAACTGGCAAAGCCGAACGGCCGCGCGCCGACGAACTGGCCGTTGATCCAGACTTCCGAATTGTCATAAACCCCGTCGAACTCAATCGTGACCAGTTTATTTTTTTGTGCGGCGTCGGGCTGGAAATGTTTGCGATACCAGCCAATGCCGCCGGGCGCGAAGCCGTTGCCGCTGCCATATTCCGCGCTGAACGGTCCTTCGATGCTCCAATCATGCGGCACGTTCAAAGTCCGCCAGCCGCTATCATCGAACGCCGGCATCATCGCCGACGCGAAATCGCCTTTGCTGAACATCCAGTTGGCGTCGAAATCCTCCGTCACGCGCGCGCCTGCCGTTGCGGCGGCGGCATGTTTCGCGGGAGACACGCGGAAAAGTCCCGCGCCATGAAAGTTGATGCTTGGCGCAAATTCATTCGTGAACGTTCCCAGGTCTTCGTGCGTCCACAGGTTTCGGACATTGCTCACACTTGGAAATCCGAGTTCGGACAATTTCACCGCAACTGGCAGTGACGTTTCTGTGCTGCCTGCCGGCAGGTTGCGAGTATTGAATATTGCCAGATACTTGTCGGTTGAACCGGGCACGTCCGCGACCCATCCGTAAAAACCATCGCGCCGGAAGAATTCGCGATTGTGGGTGCTGTTCTGGTCAACGGCGATGACTTCGTCGTTGGTGATGAGGGCGAGCGTGAAGTCATCGAGCTTCGTCAAGTCCGCGCCCAAGATAAGCGGTGACCGCGCGATGCTCCACAGCGTCAGCAGCGTGAACTGTTCGTCCGGCTTGAAATGGGTTTTGGCTTTGCCCATTTGCAGCACCCCGATCGGCAGCATGTCGGCGTCGGGAAAATGGCCGGGGCCGCGATACGGCGTCCAGTCGCGCAAACGGTCGAACTGCTCGAATAGCAGCGACCACTTGTCCCAGAAATCATCGCTGATGCGCCACATGTTTGCGTGCGTGCTGACGTGTTCGCCCGCGCTCAAGGGCGTCGCACCGGGCGACGTGCTGAAAATAATTTTCCGGCCCGTGCGGTCAATCGCGTTGCGGATGGCTTCAATTTCCGCCTGGTGATAAGGCCGGGAAAGGTCGTCCACTTTCACGAAGTCCAATCCCCAGGAAGCAAACAGGTCAAAGACGGAGTCGTAATATTCCTGCGCGCCGGGCTTGGTCATGTTCACGCCATACATGTCGGTATTCCACTGGCAAATGCTGTTGGTGTCGGCAATGTCGGCGGCGGTATAACTCGTGCCTTTGATCGGAGTTTTCGCGGCGACGGCCTGGCGCGGAATGCCGCGCATGAGATGCAGGCCGAATTTCAACCCCAGACTGTGAACCAGATCGGCGAGCGGTTTGAAACCCTGGTCGTTCGCGGCGGAAGGAAATTTGTTGGTTGCGGGAACGAGCCGGCCATATTCATCCATGCCGAGTTTCGCGCCCTTGCGATAATCGAAACCCGTGGCGTTCGGTTCATACCATTGGATGTCCACGGTGATCAGATTCCAGCCGTGCGCTGCGAGTTTTGCCTGCATCACGTCGGCCTGCGCGCGCGTCTGCGCCTCGGTCACGGTCGTGGCAAAACCGTCCCAACTGTTCCAGCCCATCGGCGGGGTTTTAGCCCACGACCAATTGGCGGGATCAGCCGCACGGGCATGATCTAACCCGGCCACCAGGCCGACGAACAAATAAAATAGGACGAAGTTATGTTTCAGCTTCATGTTTTTTGAAGATTTTGTTTTTGTTCGCCAACAAACAATCCCTCGAAGGTATGGCATGGGCGATGTAAGTTCGCGTTCGCAAAAAACAGGTCAATCAGCCAGAAGATAGTGGAGACACTCGGTGAATTTAGAATTGAGCACAACGTGGATTTCAGAGAAATTGCATTCCAGTCAGAGCTGGCGACCAGTAACGAAATTAAAAAACGGGCTGCAATCAAGGTGTGTTTTCAAAGTAGCAGGACGCCGCGACCCCGGCAATTACCCGTTTGGGTATAAATGTGGCAATTACAATCCAAGGCGGTTATTAATTGTTAATCCTGATTTAGGAATTTGAACTCGCGGCCGCTAGTTGCTACGCTCCGGGTATGTCACGAAAGACGGGTGAAGATTCAAAACACGGGTTCAACGACGTCATCGGTCTCGCGCTGCTGGCGCTGGCACTGCTGCTGCTGGTCGCGCAATTGTCCTTTGACCTGAACGATATTTCATGGCGCACAACGCAGTTGAACAAACCGATTCATAACTGGATCGGGCTGTTGGGCGCCTGGCTGGCGTGGGGCAGCTTCACCGTGTTTGGGGCGGCGGCGTATGTGCTGCCGTGGTTGAGCGGCGTGTTCGGTGCGGCCTATTTACTGAATTTCATGGGCTATTTGCGGGAGCGCCTCCGCTGGTCATTGCTTTGGGCCTGCGTTTTGATGATCGCACTGACCGGCGTGTTTCACCTGCTTGATGACGGCAGCAAACCGAAGCAATTCCACGAGGTCATCGGTGCGGTCAGTTCGGGTGGCGTGCTCGGCAAACTCACTTTCGGCCAGACGACGAATTATGATTATGGTTTTTGTCTGCTCGGCAATCTCGGCGCAACGATTGTTTATGCGTCGCTCGGTTTGATCAGCCTGTTATTTCTCACCAACTTTCAACTGGGCGACTGGATTCAAGGATTGGTGCATCGCGAAAAAAGCGCCGACGATGCTGACAAAACCGCCGAGGAACTCGCCTTGGAAAAACGGGCGCGCGAATTGGAGAAACAAAAACGCCAGCTCGAACAGGAAGTGCAGAAGTCGGAAAAATCTTCCACCAGTTCAGCAATCGCGGCAATCGCGGCCACGCCCAGCGGACTCGGTGCCGACGGCAAGCCGGTGCCGGAACCGACCGTGCGCGATTTGAGCGTGCCGCAGCAAAAAGGTCCGCGCGTGCGCAAGACCACGTTGCCGCCGGAGCCGGAGAAGGAAATGGCGCCGGAGCCCGAACCCATGTTTGAGGCGGCTGAAATTATTCCCGCCCGCGAAATCGCGGCGGCGACCACCGAAGAAATTCTCGGCAAGAAATCCAAGGACAAACCCGTTGAGGAAATCGTTACGGCTGCCAAAACCGACGTCGCGGAAAAAACTGAAGCCGAAAAATCCGCCGAGCCGAAGTTGGAGCCGGTCGTCACCATTGCCGACGGTTCAGCTCCGCCTGCGCCATTGCCGAAGCCGAGAATTTTGCCGCGCAAACCGAAGCCCATCACCGTGGCCTCCACGCCGATGATCGGCAATTACCAGTTGCCGTCGCTTGACTTTTTACAGCATGCGGACATGACGCTCAAGCCGACCGAGTCGAAGGAAGAGCTCATGGCCAACGCGCGGCTGATGCAGGCGACGCTGGCGCAATTCGACATCGAAGTGTCGCTGGGTGACATCACCAAAGGCCCGACGATCACGCGCTACGAATTGCATCCCGCGCCCGGCGTGAAGCTGGAAAAGATCGCCGCGCTCTCGAACAACATTGCCGCCGCGCTCAAGGCGGAGCGCATTCACATTCTCGCGCCCGTGCCCGGCAAAAGTTCGGTCGGCGTCGAAGTTCCGAATTTAATTAAGACGAAAGTCATCATGCGCGATTTGTTCGAGTCGGACGAATGGCGCAATTCCAAGGCGCGCATTCCGATCGCGCTCGGCAAGGATGTTTACGGTCATCCGATCGTCGCCGACCTCGCGGAAATGCCGCACTGCCTCATCGCCGGCAGCACGGGTTCCGGTAAATCCGTTTGCATCAATTCCATCATCGCGTCGCTGCTCTACAAATTTTCACCGGATCAACTGCGCTTCGTGATGATCGATCCGAAGGTGGTCGAGTTGCAGCAATACAACGCGCTGCCGCACCTCGTCGTGCCGGTCGTGACCGATCCGAAAAAGGTTTTGCTCGCGCTGCGCTGGGTCGTCAACGAGATGGAAAAGCGCTACCAGATTTTTGCGCGCGTCGGTGTGCGCAACATCAAATCCTTCAACGAACGGCCGAAGGACAAGCCGTTGCCGCAACAGGAAATGGAATTGCCGCTCGCCGTCAAAAAGGAAAAAGTCGAGGCCGGCGCGGATGGATTCGCTGTGCAAGTGGACGAACAAATCGTCGTGCCGCGTGAGGATGACATCATCATTCCTGAAAAACTTTCCTACATTGTCGTCATCATTGACGAGCTGGCGGACCTCATGCTCGTTGCGCCGGCGGATGTTGAAATGGCCATCGCGCGCATCACGCAGATGGCCCGCGCGGCCGGCATTCATTGCATCGTCGCGACGCAGCGTCCGTCCGTGGATGTCATCACCGGCGTCATCAAGGCCAACATTCCGGCGCGCATCGCGTTCCAAGTGGCGAGCCGCGTGGACTCGCGGACGATTCTCGATGCGATGGGCGCGGACAAGCTCCTCGGCAAAGGCGACATGCTTTATCTTCCGCCCGGTTCCGGCAATTTGAAGCGCGCCCAGGGCGCGCTCATCACCGACAAGGAATTGGAGGATATCGTCGGCTTCATTGCGCAGCAGGCCAAGCCCAGCTACGAAGTTGAAATTCATAAACAGCTTTCCAAACCCTCGCCGAACACCGACATCGAGAGCGGCATTGATGAGGACGAGGAAATCATTCAGCAGTGCATCGAAGTCATCCGCAGCGAACAGAAGGCGAGCGTCTCGCTGCTCCAACGCCGGCTGCGCCTGGGCTACGGCCGCGCGGCGCGCATCATGGACGAACTGGAAAATCGCGGCATTGTGGGCGAGAGCAATGGCGCCGAACCGCGCGAGATCCTGATTGACCTCGACGGCAGCGGTGCCGACGGCGGCGGGCAGAGCGCGGTGTGAAATTGATGGTGGGCTGCGGTGCTCCGCAGCCCATTATTATAGGGCGGCGCGGCAACGCCGCCCTACCAAAAATTATTTCGCTGGATACTGCCAGACCCAGTCGCCTTTTTTCTGGTCCACCGTTCCGCTTTCCGTGAGGAAAACTTTTCCACCGCCGTCCTTTTCATCCCAGCCGACGGAATAGAGGACAAATTTGCCCTCGTCCGTGCGGCGATAATGCAGCGGCTGGCCGTTGATGATGTCGTGCGGCAGTTGCGTGATGAAATGCGGTGCCAGCGTATCGAGCGTGTCGGGATAATTTCCGTGCGCGAGGCGGAAGCGTTCCAGCGCACAGGCCGTGCGTGCCAAATCCAACTGCGCTTGGATGAGCGCAAACTTTGTCACCGCCTTACCGATGGCGGGGAAGAGCATCCGTGCCTCGATTTTGTAGAACGACCAATGTTTGGCCTGCTCCACGAAATTTATCTGGCCGTTGCGGCAGGCGGAGACCGAAACGGTGTGGTTTGAAAGGTTCAATACCGGGAGGACGAACTGATCATACAACTGGCAAATGGCGAGTTCGTTCTGGTAAAAGAATGCGCTCGGCATCAAGCGCAGGCTGTTGGTAACGATCAGGTTTCCGACTTCATCCCCGGCATATCTTTTCATTTCGCGCGCGCGGCGCTGAAGCTCGAAAGTATAGATAGCACAGGCGCGTTCGCCGCTCATGGCGAACTGGAAGTCGGCCAGATAATCTTTTTCACCGAGCACAGCTTCGAGGTCGGCAAGCTGCGCATCGTTCCAGCGATGTTGCGCGAGCCCCTCGTAAACCGGCTGGAGCGTGATGGCCTGCATGGCGATGCGGACCAGATGCGAGATCAGGAACGGTTGGTTGCGGATGGTGTCGGTGAGGCGCAGGAGCAGCTTCACGTCCTCCAGCGCGGCGGCGCTTTGATTGGCCTGCAACTCGGCTACGGCGCGCAGATGCAACAGTTGCGCACAGCGCTTTTCGTTTGCCAGCCACGGCATGAGGGTGACGGCGTCTTCGAAACCGTTGTCATAGTTTAGCGGCATCCACGCCATCGGACGCCGGCTGGCCTGACGCAGTTCTCCGAGCGCCGGATTGAAACTGCTCAACGCCAGCAGCACATCGGCGGCGGGCGATTGCGGCTGGGCGAGCATGGGAAAGCCGTTGGTCTTCCCTTCGGACGTCGCGTTGAAGTTCTGGAAATAGGTCTGCCATTCCTGCAAATCCGTGAACGTGCCGTTCTGCCAGTTGCCGCCGGGTTTCGGCCAAATTCCGGCGGCGCCGCGATAGAGCTTGAAGTTCATCCGGTAGGCGGACGGACGGGAATAGTCCGCATCTCCGCCGATCCAATACTTCAAAGCCTCAACCACGATGGGCGCGCAGAAAAAATTCTGGTCGTCCGGGACGTTGGTCGGCGCGAAGGCCGTCCACGCAAAATGTTCGCCGCGCGCCTCGGCGTCGCGCCGGTAATTTTCCCAAGCGCGTTTGCCGCGCCAGTTTTCTTCCGTGACCAAAATGGCGGCCAGCGTGACGAGGCCGGCCAGTCCAATCAGTCCCCAGCGCAACAGTCGCCAGCGCAATTTGCATTTTGGTTTTTCGTTCATACAGTGAGCGGTTGAAAATTTTCCGTGCGCGGTTTGGGCACAAAGATTTTGGGCGGCTCGGCGTCGGCCGCCGGCGCGCGGTCGGCGAACCGTTCGTTCATCCAGCGTTGCTGCTCGCTGAAACTCATCAGGACCGGCGCGGCGGAAATTTTTCCGGCGGGCGTGGCCTCGTGTTGCGCAAGGTTGACGGCGAGAATGAGCAGCCAGATCGCGGCCAGACCGGTCCAAATCCGGCGGCACGGCCAGATGAGTTCCAGCCAGAATGTATTTGAACAATTAATCAACCAAGCAACCAAGGCAGCCGGCCAACTTTGTTCCTTCCTTGCCGAGATTTGCAATTTCTCAACCACTTTACGGCGGATGGCGTCGAGCTTCGGAGTGGCGGCCGAATTGCGGGCGAGCAGGATTTCACGCGGCGTTTTCATTTTGCTTCCTCCAATAATTTGCGCAGGGATTTCTTGGCGTAATGCAGCCGTGACTTCACCGTGCCCAGCGGGGTTTCAGTGATGCGCGAAATTTCTTCCAGCGGAAAATCCTCGACGAAATGCAGCAGCAAAACCGATCGTTGCGCCGGCGGTAGTTGTTCGAGCCGATTCATAAATTCAGTTTCCTGTTCGCGCCGGATGAGCAGGTCGTCCGGTGCAGCTTCAAATTCGTCCGGCGATTCGGGAATTTCATCGAACAGGATTTCCTGCCGTTTGCGCCAGCGCTGGATGACTTTCTGGTGCGCGATGCCGAACAGCCAGCTGCCAAATTTGGCGTCTTCGCGCAAACTGCGGACGTGCCGGACGGCGGCAATGAATGTCTCCTGCACGATGTCCAGGCCGGCCTGTTCGTCGCGGACGAGTTCAAAGACGTAAACATAAAGCGGCAGTTGGTAGCGCCGGAAGAGCGCCTCCCACGCCGCCGGTTGTCCGGCGCGGGCTTGGTCCACGGGCAGTTGTTCGGGTGCGGCCACTTCCAGCATGTTCCTCAAGTGGAATGCGCGTGGCGAGCAAAGGTTCAACGGAATTGAAATCATTTCCAAGATTGCTAATTGGCGCGCAAACCCGCTAAATAAAGCGCAATGTCAACGGTCGCCGAACAGCTCCGCGCCGCGCGCGAGGCCAGAAATCTCACGGTCGAGCAGGTCGCCGAATCCACCAAGATTCGCACCGACCACATCCGGGCTTTGGAGGAAGGCAACTTCAACGTGTTCTCCGCGCCGATTTACATCCGGGGTTCGGTGAAGAATTACGCCGCGTTGCTCAAGCTCGACACGACGAAAGTCCTCGCCGCGCTCGACGCGGAATTGAGCGGCACCAAGAATTACGCCGCGCCGCCGCCGCTGGGTGAATCCAAGAAAACGTGGCTGGATCATCTGACGCTGGTGCTGGCGAAGTTGAATTGGAAGCTCGGCCTGGCCGGCATCGTGCTCGTGGCCTTGGCGCTGCTGGGTGGTTCTTCGTTCCTCGCGTGGCGGCACCACAAGAAAAGTGATCCGCTGCTGAATCTCCAGCCGGCGGTCTATCAGCCGGCCAACTCAGGCGACACGCTGCCGCTGCCGAAACATTGATAAATCCCGCGGGCTTTCAGAATGAGAGCTGCGTCACCCGCTCCTGAATCTGGTTTTGCCAGCGGTTGAAATAGCCGAACAGCCGGTAAAGTTCCTCCAGCCGCGGTAGAATTTCCGGGCGCGAAGCGGCGTCGCCTGAAATCCATTTTTCGTCGAGAGCCTGCAATTCGCCGGTAATTTGTTCGCGCAGTTCATTCAGCTTCCGCTGCAAACCGTTCAGCGTTTCTACCCAATCCTGTCCGCGCTCGAACAACTGCACTTGCACCAGCGGCGAGGTCGCTTGATTTTTCTCGACGAGAAAACCATCCGCCTGCCGGCAGCGCGTCGCGACTTCGGCGAACAAATCGGCGAGCGCGGCGGGGATGGCCTGGATGTCCTTCGGCTTCGTGCCGAGTTCGAGTTCGAGCAGGTGCAGCAGGCGCGATTTCGGTTCGGCCAGGCAATTGTAGGCGGCGTTCAGCTCCGTGAATTTTTGGGTGGCGGCAGCCTTGTCGGCAGCGCTGGCGGAATGGCTGCGATCGGGGTGCGCGCTGGCCGAAAGCGCGAGAAATTTTTGCTTGAGCCGGTCCGCGTCCAGCCAGGGCCGGCGCGGTTCGTTGAGCAGGACAAAGTAATCCATCAATTTTAAATTTTAAATTCTAAATTTTTAGTTTTTAATTGTCAGAACGCGGCCGCTTAACTCAAAACTTACAACTTAAAATTAAAAACTAATGCGTCACGCGCTGAAGCTCTCGCCGCAGGAACAACTCGTGGCGGCGTTGGGGTTCTTCACCTTGAAGCCGCCGTCCTGCAACGCCTCGATGTAATCCAGTTCGCTGCCGGTGACGTAGAGCGCGCTCTTGGGATCCACGACCACGCGCACGCCGCCGCTTTCGACGAGGATGTCGCGGCTGGCCGGTCCGTCCTGCAAATCCATTTTGTATTGCAGGCCGGAGCAGCCGCCGCCGACCACCGCCACGCGCAGCACGCCGTTCGCTCGCCCTTGCTTGGTCAGCAACGTGGCAACTTTATGGGCTGCGCTGGCCGTGAGCTTGACGAGCCGCTCGTCGCCGGTGCGAAAATTGGGCGCGGCGGTGGGTTTGCTGGCGAGGTTGGCAATCATTTTTAACTGCCAGCAAGGTAGCGGTTCAATCACGCCCCGTCAACGTGCGGCGGCTGACCGCAATTTTCGAAAACCAAAATCGCGGCTTGCTTTTGCCGCGGCAATGGTCAATTTTTCACCCGCTTGGCATCGCACTCACCAGATAAAAAAACAGAGTTCACGAACGCTGATCCCGATCAGCAGGTCTGGCCATCTATCGCTGGGCCTCCCCAATCCGATGGTGACGATGCGTTTGGGCAGTGGCTGCACGACGACAAGACCGTTCGGATTGATTGGAACAACTTCGGGATTTCCGGCTAGATCAAGCCCGGTCAATTTAGCAGATCATTCACCACTCCATTTTCATTCAGCGAAGATTGGCACCGAAAGCTGGCTTTGGGTATTTTTCCGACCGTGAAACTGATTTCCTGGAACGTCAACGGCCTGCGCGCCGTGCTGAAGAAAAACTTTTTGGAATTTCTCGACACCGAGAAACCGGACGTGCTGTGTTTGCAGGAAACCAAATGCACGCCCGACCAGGTGGAGCAGCTCTGGCCCGCGAGCTACACGACGTTCTGGAATTGCGCGGAAAAGAAAGGTTACTCTGGCACGGCGATTTTCACCAAGGAACGTCCGCTCAAAGTCACGCCGCACGTCGGCATTGTCGAACATGACCGGGAAGGCCGCGTGCTGACCGCCGAATACAAAGATTTTTTCCTGGTGAATGTTTACACGCCGAACTCGAAGCGCGAACTGGAGCGGCTGCCTTACCGCCAGGTTTGGGACGCGGACTTTCTCGCTTACCTAAAAAAACTGGAAAAGAAAAAGTCGGTGATTTTTTGCGGCGACCTCAACGTGGCGCACACCGAAATTGATCTGGCGAATCCCAAGGCGAACGTCCGCAACCACGGTTTCACCATCGAGGAGCGGAATGGATTCAGCGCTTTTGTGAACGCCGGTTTTGTGGACACCTTCCGCGAGTTTGAAAAGGGCGGGGGACATTACAGTTGGTGGAGCCCGATGTCCGGAGCACGGTCGCGGAACATCGGCTGGCGACTGGATTATTTTTTAATTTCAAAAGCGCTGCGGCCGCAGCTCAAACGGGCCTTCATCCGGCCGGAAGTTTTGGGCAGCGATCATTGTCCGGTCGGCATTGAACTTAAATAGCCCTGCGCACGGCAAAAAATGTGGACGGTCTGATGCGCTATTCCGCTCGCGGATTTTTTGAACGGGTCTAGATTGGAAGGTGGTTCAGTGAACGCCACCCATGAAAATATTGCTGATCAGCCCGCAGACGCCGGACACGTTCTGGAGTTTTAAACACGCGATCCGTTTTGTTTCACGAAAAGCCTCCATGGCCCCACTCGGTTTGTTGACGGTGGCCGCCATGCTGCCGCCGGAGTGGGAACTCAAGCTGGTGGATTTGAACGTCGAGAAACTCAAAGACGAAGACCTTCGCCGGGCGGATTATGTTTTGCTGGGCGCGATGATTGTCAACAAGGATTCGGTGCGTGAAATCGTG
Source organism: uncultured Verrucomicrobia subdivision 3 bacterium (assembly GCA_903884535.1). Taxonomy (GTDB): domain Bacteria; phylum Verrucomicrobiota; class Verrucomicrobiia; order Limisphaerales; family UBA11358; genus UBA11358. The sequence continues at coordinate 58,525 of CAISEZ010000068.1, read as the reverse complement.
GCGCGCTGCGCAAGGCTTGGCAAAACGGTCATCGCCGGCGGACCGCTGTTCACCACCGGCCACGAGGCATTTCCAGAAATCCAACATTTCGTTCTCGGCGAGGCCGAGGAAATCATGCCGCAGGTCGTGGCCGACATGCAGAGCGGACAGCTGCAAACCATTTATCAGGCACCGCACCGGCCGGACATCACGCGCACGCCGGCACCGCGCTGGGACCTCATTCAATTCCGCCATTACGTCACGATGTCCGTGCAATTCTCGCGCGGCTGTCCGTTCGACTGCGAATTTTGCGACATCATCGTGATGAACGGCCGCGTGCCGCGCACCAAAACGCCGGCGCAGTTGATCGCCGAACTGGATGGCCTGCGGCAACGCGGCTGGCAGGACATGGTTTTTATCGTGGACGACAATTTCATCGGCAACAAGGCGTGGACGAAAACGCTGCTGCACGCTTTGATCGAATGGCGGCAACGCACGCGGACCCGCATCGGCTTTCTCACCGAGGCGTCGGTGAATCTCGCCGATGATCCGGAACTGTGCGCGCTGATGGTTGCGGCGGGTTTCAAAAAAGTTTTTGTCGGCATTGAAACGCCTTCCATCGAGGCGCTGACGGAATGTCACAAGCTGCAAAACCGGAACCGCGATTTGGTGGCGTCGGTGCAAACGCTGCAACGAGCCGGGCTGGAGGTCATGGGCGGTTTCATCGTGGGTTTCGACAGCGACCAGAAGGACATCTTCAAGCGGCAATTTGAATTCATCCAGCGCTCCGGCGTGGCGACCGCGATGGTGGGCCTGCTGACCGCGCTGCCGCAGACGCGGCTGTGGCAGCGGTTGAAAACCGAGGGGCGTCTCGAAATGGAAAGTTCCGGCAACAACACGGACGCCGCGCTGAACTTCAAACCCAAGTTAAACCGCGAGTTTCTGCAAGCCGGCTACCGCGATCTCGTAAAAAAACTTTACGAGCCGGGCAACTATTACCGGCGCATCCGCACTTTTCTCAAGAGCCATCGGCCGGCAGGTCCGCGCCGGCGATTGTCGCGCGCCGATTTTTTTGCCTTTCTAAAAACGTTCTGGGTGCTGGGCGTGTGGCACCGGGGGCGCGTGGGCTACTGGCGGTTGTTCTGGGGCACGCTGATCCGGCGGCCGCGCCAGTTTCCGCACGCCATTGAACTGGCCATTCTCGGCTACCATTTCCGCCGCGTGGCCAAGTCACTTTGAAACGTCGCGGCGATGCAGCCATTGCTCGCCGAGTTCGTTCAGTGTTTTGGCCTTGAGGATGCGTTCCGCCATGGGGAACACGATGCGTTCTTCCTTGTCGAAATGTTTGCGGGAAGCGGCGATGGCGTTGAGCAGAATCTTTTTGGCCTCCTTGAGCGTGCGCGCTCCCTGGACTTTGGTGAGCGCCGCCTCGATGTGCTCGTGCTCGGCGTGAAACGTTTCGCGCTGGCCCATCTGATCGAAATACGGCTCCAGCGGCTCGATGAACAAATCGTCCTCGGTCTTGGAATGCGGCCCGTGTAATTTCTCCACGAGCACGGCGAGATGCTTGACCTCGGCGAGCGCCGTGAGCCGGGGCACAGTCGTTTCGATGTGGTCGAATAAGTTGTGGAACACGGCGTGTTCCGCCCGCAAAACGTCGGTAATTTTCATGGCTTAAATAATTTAGTTGTTATCAAACAATCCGCCATTGGACGGCTTTCAACCAACCATTTTTTGCCAATGGCTTGGCCTAAGATGTGTAGCTTTCCATCCCAGCACACGAGCAAACCGGATTGCGGTCGCCGAAAACATTGTCCACGCGGCTGACGTGCGGCCAGAATTTGTAGTCATGCAAACTCTTCGCCGGGAACGCCGCCTGTTCGCGGCCATAAGGACGATTCCAAGTGTCGCTGGCGATTTGATCCGCCGTGTGCGGGGCGTTCTTGAGCAAATTATTTTTCGCGTCCACCGAACCATTTTCAATCGCCGTCATTTCAGCGTGGATGGAAATCATCGCGTCGCAGAATCGGTCGAGTTCATATTTCGATTCGCTTTCGGTCGGTTCCACCATGAGCGTGCCGGCGACCGGCCACGAGAGCGTCGGCGCGTGGAAGCCATAATCCATCAGCCGCTTCGCCACGTCCTCGGCGGTCGTGGCGTGGAACGCGCGCAAGTCCAAAATGCACTCGTGCGCCACCAGGCCGTTGCTGCGGTAAAGCGTCGGAAAATAATTCTCCAGCCGCTTGGAAATGTAATTCGCGTTGAGGATGGCAAACTTCGTCGCTTCGGCCAGTCCGTCCGCGCCCATCATGGCGATATACATCCATGAAATCGGCAGGATGCTCGCACTGCCCCACGGCGCGGCGCTCACCGGGCCGATGTGCTGCTTGGAATGATCCCCTTCTTCGAGCCGGGACGTGAAGACCGGATGGCTCGGCAGAAAATGAACCAGATGTTTCGCCACGCCGATCGGCCCCACGCCCGGCCCGCCGCCGCCGTGCGGAATGCAAAACGTCTTGTGCAGATTCAAATGGCACACGTCTGCGCCGATGAAACCGGGCGAGGTCAGGCCGACCTGCGCGTTCATGTTCGCGCCGTCCATGTAAACCTGGCCGCCGTGCTGATGGATGATTTCGGCAATGTCGCGGATGGTTTCCTCAAACACGCCGTGCGTGCTGGGATACGTCACCATGAGGCAGGACAAATTGTTTTTGTGCGCCTCGGCTTTGGTGCGGAGATCGGCCACATCAATGTTGCCGTTCGGGTCGCAGGCGACGGCGACGACTTTCATGCCGGCCATGACCGCACTGGCGGGATTGGTGCCGTGCGCGGAAGTCGGGATCAAACAGACATTGCGATGCGCCTCCCTGCGCGATTCGTGATACGCGCGAATGACGAGCAAACCGGCGTATTCGCCCTGCGAGCCGGCATTGGGCTGCAATGAAATGCCGGCGAAGCCGGTGATTTCCGCGAGCCAATCCTCCAGGTTTTGGAACAAAATCTGGTAGCCGCGCGCCTGCGCCAGCGGCGCGAACGGATGGATTTTTGCAAACTCCGGCCACGAGACGGGGAACATTTCCGCCGCCGCGTTCAGCTTCATCGTGCACGAGCCGAGCGGAATCATCGAGGCCGTGAGCGAGAGGTCGCGCGATTCGAGCCGCTTGATGTAGCGCAGCATCTCGGTCTCGCTGTGGTAGCGGTTGAAGACGGCGTGCTGGAGAAATGCCGATTGCCGATTGCCGATTGCCGATTGCCGATTGCCCGCAAGTTCGTTCAGCGAAAAGTTTACAGGTTTGTCGCCATTAAAAATGTGAAGCAATAATTCGACATCGGAGATGGATGTAGTTTCATCCAAAGAAATGACCATCCAATGCGGAGTTCGGTCTGCCGGATGATATCGGAGATTCACGCGATGCGAATCCGCTGCTTTGACAATCGGTGCGGGTTCTTGGCCTACAAGGAAGACCTGAATCGTGTCAAAAAAGGAATTGTGGACTATTTGAAATCCCAGCTTCTCTAAACCTGCGGCGAGAATGTCCGTCAGCGCATGGACGCGCTCCGCAATTTTCTTCAACCCTTCCGGCCCGTGATAGCAGGCGTAGAGCGAAGCCATGTTCGCCAGCAGCGCCTGCGCGGTGCAGATGTTGCTGGTGGCTTTCTCGCGGCGGATGTGTTGCTCGCGCGTGCCGAGCGCAAGGCGTAACGCGGGCTTGCCGCGTGAATCTTTGGACACGCCAATGATGCGGCCGGGCATCTGGCGTTTGAACTCATCGCGCGTGGCGAAGAATGCCGCGTGCGGTCCGCCGTAGCCGAGCGGCACGCCGAAGCGTTGTGCGCTGCCGATGGCGATGTCCGCGCCGAATTCGCCCGGCGGCTTGATCAGCGTCAGCGCCAGCAAATCCGTGGCGACGGTGAGCATCGCGCCGGCGGCGTGCGCTTTTTCCGCGAAGTCGGAGAAATCGTGAATCGCGCCGAACGTGTCGGGATATTGCACCAGCGCGCCAAAAACTTTTTCATTGAACGAAAAGTTTTCGTGATCGCCGACCACGATTTCAATGCCCAGCGCCTTGGCGCGGGCGCGGACGACTTCAATATTTTGCGGCTGGCAGTTTTCCGAGACGAAGAAAATATTGCGGCCTTCGCGCAGGCGCAGCGACATGGTCATCGCCTCGGCGGCGGCGGTGGCCTCATCCAGCATCGAGGCGTTGGCGATATCGAGCGCGGTGAGTTCGCTGACCATGGTCTGAAAATTCAGCAGCGCTTCGAGGCGGCCCTGGGAAATCTCGGCCTGATACGGCGTGTATTGCGTATACCAACCGGGATTTTCGAGGACGTTGCGCTGGATGACCGGCGGCGTGATGGTGTCGTAATAACCTTGGCCGATGAACGAGCGAAACACTTTGTTTTCGCCGGCGACGCGCCGGAGTTCGGCGAGCGCTTCAAATTCACTGCGCGCGGCCGGCAGATTTAAATTTTTCGGGAGCCGGATTTTCTTCGGAACGGCGGCATCAATGAGTTCGTCCAAATTTTTGTGTCCGAGCAGTGCGAGCATGGCGCTGGTTTCGGCGACATTCGGGCCGACGTGCCGGCGGACAAACTGATCGGGATGCGCGAGGGGACTGCCGGACTTCTCTTCTAAATTCAACATCCGGAGAAAGTAATTTTGAATGCCAGTAAATCAAGCGTGATTTGCAGCGCAATGGACTTGGTAGCTGCGCTTATTTGTCTTGTCAAAATATCTGGGCGGTCGTCCAAGCCGCTTGTGCCTCCGGGTAGCATGCCGCCCGCTACCACATGAAGTCTTGGTGGCGGAAATAAAATCAGCAAGTTATCATCCGCGGGTGAGGATGATTTATTTAATGATGGGATTGCTGTTGACGCTGAAATGCCCGGCGGACCCGGTGGATGATCTCGTCACCGCCGCCATGGCGCAGCACCACATTCCTGGTCTGGCGCTCAAGGTGGTGCGGCAAGACCAGGAAGTCAAAACGGCGGCGTATGGGTTCGCGAATCTGGAGTGGAGCGTGCCGGCGACGCCGGAAACCGTTTTTGAAATCGGCTCGGTGACCAAGCAGTTCACGGCGGCGTGTATCCTGTTGCTGGTGGAGCAGGGTAAAATTTCCTTGGATGCCCCAGTCAGCCTTTATTTGACCAACACCCCGGCTAGTTGGGCTGGAATCACGGTCCGCCACCTGTTGACCCACACGTCTGGCATCAAAAACTACACCGGGCTGGACGGCTTCGAACTGGCGCGGCATCTGACGCAAGCCCAGTTTATCGCCCAGCTCGGTGCCGTGCCGCTCGTGTTTCCGCCGGGCGAAAAATTTTCTTACAGCAACTCGGGCTATAATCTTCTGGGTTACATCATCGAAAATGTGAGTGGCCAGAAATATTGGGCGTTTCTTTCCGATAAAATTCTCCGGCCGCTGCAAATGTCCGCCACGACGAATCGCGAGCCCAGCCGCGTGCTCAAATTGCGCGCGGCCGGCTACGACCAGGACAAAGCCAAAGGGCTGGTCAACCGCGATGTGGATTATACCGATCTGTTTTCCGCCGGGGAAATTGTCTCCACCGTCGGTGATTTGATGAAATGGGACGCGGCGTTGAACACGGAAAAAATCCTTAAAAATTCGAGCAAGGAGCAGATGTGGACTTCGGCAAAATTGAACAACGGCACGCTGACCGGCTATGGATTCGGCTGGTTTTTGGAAACCTTGAACGGCCGCAAAACCATCGGCCATCCCGGCAGCACGTCCGGATTTGCGGCGGCCAACCTGCGGGTTCCGGATGACCGCCTGATGATTGTGGTGCTGTGCAATTCCGGGGAAGACGGTGCGGCCAACCAAGTGGCCAAGGCGGTGGCCGGAATTTATTTGGCCGGAAAAAAATAGCCGCGCCGGGAAAAAAGCGTGGCGGCCAAGCCGCCAAAAAAACGCGCTCCACCGTCCCGGTTGGCAAGCAAAAAGCACGTCAAACCGCCGTGTTTTTCGGCAAAGAAAAACCGCAGTTTCGCATTGTGGAATCGGGCGGATTTTATTACCTTTTCTCCATTCGCAGCCGCACCCAAATTTAGCCGGATTTACACCAAAATTATGTCGAGTGTTTCTGATTCGTCGGAAGAAAAAATAACGTCGCCGGACAAAATTGCCGATGGCAATTACGACGCGGACAAGTTGAGCCAGCTCAAAGGTCTGGAGGCTGTCCGTAAAAAACCCGGCATGTATATCGGCGGCACCGATGAGCGCGCGCTGCATCATTGCGTGAGCGAGGTGCTGGACAATTCCGTGGACGAACATCTCGCGGGACATTGCGACCACATCGAGGTGACGATCCATGTGGATGGTTCGATTTCCATCCGCGACGACGGGCGCGGCATTCCGGTGGACATCAACAAAGACTCTGGTCTGCCCGGCGTGGAGCTGGTGCTGACGACGTTGCACTCCGGCGGCAAATACGGCCAGGGCGGATATAAATTTTCCGGCGGCACCCACGGCGTCGGCGCGAAGTGCGTGAACGCGGTGAGCGAATGGTTTGAGGTGGAGGTGTCGCGCGAAGGCGAAGTGCATCACATGGAGTTTGAGCGCGGCAAGACGGTGCAGAAACTTCATGTCATCGGCAAAACCAAAACTACCGGCACGTTGATCACGTTTCTGCCGGACAAGGAGATTTTCCGGGAAACGATCGAGTTCAAGGCGAACATCATTGCGCAGCGGTTGCGCGAGCTGGCGTTTTTGAATTCGGGTTTGGAAATTGTCTTCACGGACGAACGCCAAACGGCGAATGATCCGGAAAAATTTTATTACAAGAACGGCGTGGAAGAGTTCGTCAAGCAGCTCAACAAGAGCAAGGAGCCGTTGCATCCCAAGCCGATTTCTTTCCGCAAGGAGATGAAGGAAAAACTCGATGACAAGGAAATCGAAGTTCACGTCGAGGTCGTGCTGCAATACAACGACAGCTACAACGACCAGGTGCTGTGCTACACGAACACGATTCATAATCCGGACGGCGGTGCGCATTTGTCCGGCTTTCGCAGCGCGGTGACGCGGGCGATCAATCAATACGCGAAGTCGAACGAAATCCTGAAGGACAAGGATCCGCAGATCACGGGCGACGACGTGCGCGAAGGTTTGACGGCGGTGATCTCGGTGAAGCACAGCGACCCGAAATTTGAATCGCAGACGAAGGTGAAACTGCTTTCGCCGGAAGTGGAACGCATCGTCGGCTCGATTTCTTACGAGGGTTTGATGGCTTATTTCGATGCGAATCCGCCTATCGCAAAACGCATCATTGATAAAAGTCTCACGGCGGCGCGGGCGCGCGAAGCGGCGCGGAAAGCGCGCGAAGCCGTTCGCAAATCAGCGCTGACCGGCGGCGGTCTGCCGGGCAAGCTGGCGGATTGTTCCGACCGTGACCCGGCGAATACGGAGTTGTATATCGTCGAGGGTGATTCCGCCGGTGGCTCGGCCAAGCAGGGGCGCGACCGGAAATTCCAGGCGATTCTCCCGATTCGCGGAAAATTAATTAACGTGGAAAAAGCGCGGTTGGACAAAGTTTTGCAGAACACGGAAATCCGCACGATGATCACGGCCATCGGCACGGGCATCGGTGATGGTGAAGGCGAAGGCGCATTTAATCTGGAGAAGTTGCGCTACCACAAAATCATCATCATGACGGACGCCGACGTGGACGGCTCGCACATCCGCACGTTGCTGCTGACGTTTTTCTACCGCCAGATGCCGCAGCTCGTGAAGCAGGGTTTTGTCTATATCGCGCAACCGCCGCTTTACAGCATAACGCGCAAGAAAAAAACGGATTACATTGATGACGATGTGCAGCTCAATCGCATCCTGCTGCAAAATGGTGTCGAGGAAGTGCGGTTGAAAAATCTCGCCGACGGAAAAGAATTCAACCCGAAGCAACTGGAAGAAATTCTCACGCTGCTCGAATCGCTCGACAAGCACGCGACGTATATCAAACGGCTCGGCGGTGACTTTGCCGATTACGTGGAGAAGCGTGCAAAGGACGGCGCTTTGCCGCAGACGATGGTAAAGGTTCGCTCCGGCAACGATGAGAAAGTTCATTATTTCCTCGCCGCCGAGGAACTGGAGGAATTCAAGCTGGCGAACAGCGATATCTTTGGCAGCGACACCGAGGTGGAGCGCAAGAAAGACGGCCCCACCCGCCGCGCGAAGGTTTCCAACCTTCACCTCGAAAGCAAGGCCATCACGGATTTGCTCACCAAGCTTTTGAAGAAAGGCCTGGCCGTGGATCACTACGCCGCACAGGACAAGCCGCTGTTTGAATTGTCCGAGGGTGAAGGCGAGCGGGCGAACATTACGCCGCTGTTTTCGATCCCTGAAATTCTTGAAGGCGTGAAAAACGTCGGCAAGAAAGGCATCCAGATGACGCGGTTCAAGGGTCTGGGTGAAATGGACGCCAAGGAGCTTTTTGAGACCACAATGAATCCGGTGAAGCGCAAGCTGCTCCGCATCGATCTTTCCGATGCCGTGGAGGCTGAAGAGATGTTTGTCACTCTGATGGGCGAAGAGGTCGAACCGCGCCGCAATTTCATTGTGGATAACGCGCTGAACGTCCGCAATCTCGACGTTTGATAGCCCCGAAACAATTTTTCCCGAATCCGTATCATGCCAGACGAAACTGACCCCACACCACCTGTCCCACCGCAGCAACAACCGAGCGGCGGCGCCTACACTCAGGGCGAAAAGATTTCCAAGATCAATGTCGCCGACGAGATCAAGAACTCGTTCCTCGACTACTCGATGTCCGTGATCATTTCGCGCGCGTTGCCCGACGTGCGCGACGGATTGAAGCCCTCGCAGCGACGCATCCTTTACGCGATGCACGAGCTGTCGTTGTTCCCGGGACGCAAGCCTTACAAGTGCGCGAAGATCTGCGGCGACACTTCCGGCAACTACCATCCGCACGGCGAAGCGGTGATCTATCCGACGCTCGTGCACATGGCGCAGCCGTGGGCGATGCGCGAGAAGCTCGTGGACGGCAAAGGCAACTTCGGTTCCGTCGAGAATGATCCGCCGGCGGCGATGCGTTATACCGAGGCGCGCTTGACGCATCTCGGCGCGGCGCTAATGCAGGACATGGACAAGGACACGGTGGATTTCGTTCCGAACTACGACGAGCGTCTCACCGAGCCGAAAGTTTTCCCGGCCGCATTTCCGAACTTGCTCGTCAACGGCGGCACGGGCATCGCCGTCGGCATGGCTACGAACATGGCCCCGCATAATCTCGGCGAAGTCGTGGATGGCATCTGCGCGCAAATCGACAAACCGGAGATCACGATTCCCGAATTGATGAAGTTCATCAAGGGCGCGGATTTTCCGACCGGTGGTTATCTCTGCGGCATCGAGGGCATCAAGAATTATTTCACCACCGGCAAGGGCAGCCTCAAGGTGCGCGGCCGCATCGGCGTGGAGGAGATGAAGGGCAATCGCGAACAGCTGGTCATCACGGAAATTCCCTACAACGTCAACCGCGCCGGCCTCGAAGAACAGATCGCGAACCTCGTGAATGAAAAAATCATCACGGAGATTTCCGCGATGCGCAACGAATCGGATGAACATTGCCGCCTCGTCATTGAACTCAAGCGTGATGCGAATCCGAAAGTTGTCATCGCCAAATTGTTTCAGCACACACAGCTCGAAGTTTCCTTCAGTGTCAATGCGCTTGCGATTGACCACGGACGTCCAAAGACGCTCAACCTGAAAGAAATCATCCAGTGCTACATCGAGCACCGCCGCGAAGTGGTTTTGCGCCGCACGCGTTTTGAACTTCGCAAGGCCGAGGAACGCGCCGAGTTGCTCGAAGGTTATCTCATCGCGCTGTCGAACCTCGACGAGTTCATCCACATCATCCGTTCCAGCAAAACGCGCGATGAAGCGCGGGTGAAACTGCTCGCGTTCGAGTGGTCGCGCGCGCAGGTGGAGAAGTGGGGCATTTTGATCCGCAGTGAGGCGCGTTTGGAAGCCGGACGTTACGCGCTGACGGAGCGGCAGGTGGACGCGGTTTTGGAACTGCGTTTGTATCAGTTGACCGGGTTGGAAATCGACAAGATTGACAAGGAATACAAAGCCTTGGTTGAAGTGATCAAGGACTTGCTCGATATTCTGGCGAAAGAATCGCGCGTGATGGCGATCATCAAAGCCGAGCTTCAGGCCATCAAAGAAAAATACGCGACGCCGCGCAAAACGGAAATCGTGCCGGACGAAGGCGAGATCGCCATCGAGGACCTCATCGCGAACGAAGGCGTGATCATCACGCTCACGCATAACGGCCTGCTCAAGCGCACCAATGTCAGCCAATATCGCGCGCAGCGACGCGGCGGCAAGGGCGTCATCGGCATGACAACGAGGGAAGGCGAGACCGCTGAGGATAATGATTTCGTGGAGCATTTGTTCACCGCCAGCACGCATGACTATCTGATGTTCTTCACGAACACCGGTCGCGTTTATGTCGAGCGCGTGCACGAGATTCCCGACATGGGCCGCGCGGCGAAGGGCCGGAGCATCGCGAATCTTCTGGAATTGAAGGCCGACGAAAAAGTTGCCGCACTCATCCGCATCTTGTCGAAGACCGACGCGAACAAGGAGGACGTGACGTGGTCGCAACCCGGTGAACTTTTCTTTGCCACCAAGCAGGGCACGGTGAAGAAAACGTCGCTCAATGAATTTTCCAATGTCCGCAAGGGCGGCATCATCGCCATCGGCATCGAGCCGGGCGACGCGCTGATCGAAGTGAAATTGACGCGTGGCAGCATTGTGGAAAATGACGACGTGAAAGATCCAGGCGATGACGTCGTCTTGATCACGAAGGACGGCATGAGCATTCGTTTCAGCGAAGCGGACGTGCGTTCGATGGGGCGGTCCGCCGGCGGCGTGCGCGGCATCACTTTGGAACCGGGCGACGCGCTCGTGGCCGCCACCATTGTCGTCCCCGACGCCGCGCTCCTCGTGGCTGGCGAAAACGGCATTGGCAAACGCACTGGCTTTGACGAATACCGCGTCCAGTCGCGTGGCGGCAAGGGCATCATTACCATGAAGACCGGTGACAAAACCGGCGGGGTGGTCGGGGCGCTCACCGTGCGTGACACGGATGAAATCATGCTCATCACCACGGGCGGGCAAATGGTGCGCATTCCGGTGGGTGGCATCCGCGAGGCCGGCCGCAACACGATGGGTGTGAAACTCGTCAATCTCGACCCCGGCGACAAGCTGCAAGCCATCGCTTCCGTCATTGGCGAGGATACTGAAGTGGTCGTAGTTGAGACTGAAAAAGTGGCTGAGTAAAATGGCTTGCCGTGACCGCACAAATCGTGTTTTTTGTGCGGCCATTTATTGATATGAAAAAACCTATTGCAACCATCGCCGCCACTATCGGAGTGCTGGCCGCCTTTGCCGAAACCAGCACCAATACCAGCGCCATCAAAGACGCCCCCATCGCCACGCCGGAAATCAAATATCCGTGGGAGAGCAGCGCCGCCGCAGGCCTGACGCTGACGCGGGGCAACAGCCAGACGCTTCTGTTCACTGCCGGTTTGCAGACGCAGCGCAAGACGCCGACGGACGAATATAGCTTCGGCGTTGACGGAGCTTACGGTAAGAATGCTTCCGTGAAGAACGCGGATTTGCTCCACGCCTTTGGCCAATGGAACCATTTGTTTTCCGAGCGGGCCTTCAGCTATGTGCGTTTGGATGGTTTGCGCGACGGGATTGCCGACATTAATTATCGCGTCTCGCTGAGCCCCGGCGCCGGTTACTATTTCATCAAGGAAACCAATACCACGCTGGCCGGTGAAGTCGGTCCCGGTGTTGTCTTCCAGGAACTCGGCAACCAAGAAACCACCTTCGCAACGCTGCGTCTGGCGGAACGGTTTGAGCACAAATTCAACGGCGGCGGCGCCCGCATCTGGCAGTCGCTTGAATTTCTACCGCAACTCGACCGGCTGGACAATTACATCGTCAATGCCGAAGTCGGCATCGAGTCCGCGCTCTCCAAAAACCTGAGCCTGCAGGTGGTGTTGGACGACACGTTTGACAGCCGTCCGGCGGCGGGTCATTTGAAAAACGACGTTAAGCTCGTCAGTGGCATCAAATACAAATTCTAAAATTACGAAAGTCAAACGGCGGCTTTGGATTATTTCCGAAGCCGCCGTTTTGTTTCCGATAAAATGGTGGCGTAAGACTCCTGCGAGGCGGATTTTTAAGGTGCAAGCCGTTCAATCCTCCACGAACCATCCGGTTGCCGCACATAGCTGAACCGGTCATGCAAGCGGCTCGGGCGGCCCTGCCAGAATTCGATCCGCTCCGGACGCAAAATAAATCCGCCCCAGTTCGGCGGCAGCGGAACGTCGCCGGGAAATTTCGTTTCCAGTTCGCGCCACTTCGCTTCCAGCGCGGCACGGTCGGGCACCGGCTCACTTTGGTTCGAAGCCCACGCGCCGATGCGGCTGCCGCGCGGACGGCTCTTGAAATAATTTTCCGATTCCGTGGCCGGCAATTTAGTCACAGTTCCCGCGACACAAACCTGCCGTTCCAAATCCGACCAGAAAAATGTCAGCGCCGCGTTGGGATTTTCGGCCAGCTCGCGGCCCTTGCGGCTGTCGTAGTTCGTAAAAAAAATGAAACCGCGTTCGTCCACGGTTTTCAACAGCACGGTGCGCGTCGAAGGTTTACCGTTTTTATCCACCGTCGCGAGCGTCATCGCGTTGATGTCGGGCGGCCGGTGATTGCAAATCGCACTCCAAAGTTTGAAGAGCGCAATGCCGATTTTGCGCCAGCGACTTTGCGTCCGATCGCCGGTGGCTTCGCGGAACCACGTTTCAAACTGTGCGATGGGATTCGCGTCCAGCGCCGCGCGATCCAGCGCGCCGCGTTGATAATCTTCGCGGAAATCGGCCAGGTTCATGTCACATCGCGCGGAATGCGGTCAGGCCGAGGATCAGCACGAACGCCGCGAACGCTAGCCGCAGGCCGCTCAAGAACCGAGTGCGCGCTTCCGTGGCCGTCGCCCACTCGATGAAGTCGCGCAGTTTCCACGGCGTGATGGTGAACCAGATGCCCATGACCACGAAGACATACGCCCAAGCCTGGATGACCACCACGAACGCCGACTGGTCCAAATGCGGCCGCCCGGTGTCTACCATCAATTTCGCCAGCAGCAGCATGACAACCGCGAGTCCGCGCACCGCCAGAAAATCCTGCACGAAAAAACACGAACCCACGCCGACCGCTATGAACCCCGCCATCATGTAAGGTTTGAACGCGGAGAAATCCGCGATTGGTTCGCCGTTCACATTCCAGACGAACCACGCCGTGCCGAGCAGCATCAGCAGCACGCCGGCGGCGAAGTTGCGCGGAAACCGGCGCGCGGCGGCGCCGAGCTGCGCCGGTTTGGCGAGGCCATAAACCTGCGGCAGCCCCATGCCGAGACCGAGCAAAATGGATAAAAGGGACAGTTTCATGTTTGGAAATTAAACCACGAATGCACCCGAATAGACACGAAGAAAATCAATCCGTTCATTCGCCGAGGCGTGGTGGCAAAATTATTTTCCAGACTCGCCCAGGGTTTTCAATTGCCGGTCAGTCACGATCCAGACGAAGCCGTGTTGCGCCGCTTGTTCACGGGCGCGCGCCTGGCGTTCCGTGCGTTTCGGATATTCCACGTCGAGCACCGGTTTGTGCGCGGCGGACATCGGGGCGAGAGTTTCCAATCTATATTTTGTGTCGGCGGCCTTCTGGAGTTTGTCGCCGTTGGTGAAAAGATCTTCGACGCCGACGGCGTCCACCGCGCTGAGAAAATCCGCGTGCGCCAGCAGTTGCGTTCCGTTCTGCGGAATGACCAGCGCGGCGGGATTTGTTTTGCGGGCGTGGGCGGCGACAGCTTTCACCCAATCCACCATGTCGCGCCGGTAACTTTGTTTCGTCTCCGGATTGAGCCGGTCATCAATGAAATCATTTCCGTTTTGCTCAAAGGTTTCAAACCCGTCCACGATGTCGAGATACACGCCGTCGAAACCCGCCGCCATGATTTTGTCCACGTCGGCGAGAATGAACTTCTGCCAGTCAGCCTGCCAGTATTTGACGCGGAAATTGCCCTTCCATTCCGGATTCTCGCCGAGCAAAAATGCGGGCGGCGTAGTGCTCCAAGTGCTTTGCCAATAAGCGCGATAATTTTCCGCCTCGCCAATCGAAAGATAGGCGATCACCTTGCGCCCGGCGCGCCCGGCGCGAATGGCTGACAAATCCGCCGTCGTCCACGGCTCCTCGGTGCTGAAACTGGCGTCGAGCACAATCCAATCGCGGCCGCACGCGGCGAGTTTGGCCACTGCCTCGGCTTTGGTTTTGGCGAGTGCATCCGCCTGCAAAACGTAGGCGAAGGACGTTGGCAAAGATTGCGCCAAAATGGAATTGTTGATGACGAGAAGCTGGACGAGCAAAATGGAAAGCAGCGACGATTTCATTTCAGAAAGCTAACCACGAATTCACACGAATGGACACGAAGAAAATGAATCTGTTCGTTCTCGACAGCGCTTTGCATACTGAATAGGTTCAGAACTAATGACGCGTTTGCAATTTACAATACTTCTCGGGTGTTACTTGGCCATGGTTATTGCAAGTTTCGTGTTTGGTCAGTTTTCAAAACAAATGGAACACGCGACAAAATGTCTAAAATCCGAATCAAAATTTTTCCTGTTCGCGTATGGTTCTGTTGGCACGTTTGAAATTCTGGCTGGTTTAATCGGATTTGTGGGCATGTTTTTTCTTTGGGGCTTTTCACCGTTTCTCTTTTTTTCTGCAACGGCGGCGAAGTTATTAGGTCCGCTTTGTATTTCCTCACGTTCCCGTTCAGGCTGGAATCAATTATTGAATGATGCTGAATATTTTTTTGATGGCACTCTTTTCGTAATTATATTCTTTGGACCTGCTAAACATTTATTTTTCTGATTAGAAGCTTTTACAAATTCACCACCGCTGGGTCGCCGTAAAGCGTGAACGAGCCGGTGCGCTCGATCTTCACATCCATGAGCTGCCCCTGATGGCGGACGCTACCGTCGAACAGCACAATGCGGTTGCAGCGCGTGCGGCCGGTGTAGCGCGCCGCGTTCTTCTTGCTCGGCCCTTCGACGAGAATCTGAACTTGTTGTCCGATGAACGTGTCGTATTTGCGCGCGGCGATTTCGTTGACCAGATTCAGCAGCCGTTCGTTGCGTTCTTCCCGGATTTCTTGCGGCACCTGGTCGGGCATGTCCGCGGCGGGCGTGTCGCGGCGCGGCGAGTATTTGAAAATGTAGGCGTTGTCGAACTGCACTTCGCGACAAAGCGACAGGGTCAGTTCAAAATCATCTTCGGTCTCGCCCGGAAAGCCGACGATGATGTCCGTGGTGATGCCGATGCCCGGCTTGGCGGCGCGGAGCTTGTCGATGATGCCGAGAAATTTTTTACGCGAGTAGCCGCGATGCATCAACTTAAGCAATCGGTCGCTGCCGCTTTGCAGCGGAATGTGCGCGCTCTCGCACAGCTTTGGCAGCCGCGCATAAGCTTCGACCAGATCGTCGCCGTAACCTTTCGGATGCGGCGAGGTGAAGCGGATGCGTTCGAGACCTTCGATTTCGTGAACGGCATCGAGCAGTTGGACGAAGGCGGATTTACCATCAAGCGCGGGATAATCGCGTTTGCCAAAGCTCGTCACAATTTGACCGAGCAACGTGATTTCCCGCACGCCGCGCGCCACGAGTTCGCGGCATTCGCCGACGATGTCGTCAATCGTCCGGCTGCGTTCTTCGCCGCGCGTTGCCGGCACGATGCAAAACGTGCAATGCTGGTTGCAGCCTTGCATGATACTGACGAACGCGGACACCGAAGTCTTGGCGCTGCCGTTGAGCAGATGTTCGCGAATAGTCGCCTCGCTTTTCGCCTCGGTGGCGACGTCCACGATTTTATCGCGTTTGCCGGCGAGCAGTTCGTCGAGGTATTCCGCGGCGCGATGAAATTTCTGCGTGCCTAAAACCAAATCTACATCCGGCAGTTTATCAATCAGCTCTTGGCCGCGGCTCTGCGCCATGCAGCCGAGGTAGCCGAGAATCTGATTCGGCCGGTCTTTCTTGGCGGTGCCAACCAGATTTTTCATCTTGTTCATCGCCTTTTGTTCGGCGAGGTCGCGGACGCTGCAGGTGTTCAGCAGCACCACGTCGGCCAGCGCCTCCGACTTGGCGAGGGAATAACCCTTGGCCACGAGCTGCGCGGCGACGGCTTCGCTGTCGCGCTCGTTCATCTGGCACCCGTAAGTTTTTATGAAAACGCTTGGCATGGTTCGAGAGGAAGCCAAGTTAATTCATCCGGGCGGACTTGGAAAGGCGGCAGTGCGGCAAATGGAAATTAGAAATTCGCAAAAAAGGGCTGGCAATTTTAGCGAACCTGCGCTTAATTGGACTCGGTCATGGAAATGGAAATCACAGTTCAACGACCGTCAACCTTCAACCTGGAGGACTTCCAATGGACTTGCATCACCCGTTCGTAAAAGAGTTCCCGGCGCACCGCGAAACCATCCGCTCGCTCAAGCTGGCGGATGGAAAATTTCGCGCGGCGTTCGACGAGTATCACAAGCTGGATGACGAAATCTGCCGCGTCGAGGAGGACGTCGAATACGCCACCGACCAGCAGATCGACGAAATGAAATTCAAGCGCGCCAAGCTCAAGGATGCGTTGTGCGCCGCCGTGAAAAAACACGAGGCGGCGGTGGTGCGCTGATTGCCGGCGGCGGCAACGCCCGGCTGAATTCAGTTCCCGGCGATGCGGATTCGCCGCCCGGATAATTTCCCCACTTTGAGTTTTGCAAAAAAAACCCGGCAGCGAGCGCGTTTCGCAGCCAGGTGTTGGTTTTCGGAATTTAGTGTGAATTATGATTGTCGTGGTTCGTCTTCCGCTGCGCCGCCTCGGCAACGACTTTTTCCGCCGCCTCACGCGGCATTTCCTCGTAGTGGCTGAACGTCTCGGTGTGGACGCCCGCGCCGCCGGTCAGCGAACGGAGCGTGCTGGAGTAATGATACAGTTCCGCCGTCGGCACGCTCGCCTTGATGATTTGGAACGCGCCTTCGGCTTCGATGCCGAGAATTTTTCCGCGCCGCGATGACAGGTCGCCCATGACTTTGCCCATGAACGATTCCGGCACTTGAATCTCGACCGTCTCGATCGGCTCCAGCAACAGCGGCTTGGCGGCGGTGAACGCCTCCTTGAACGCGAAATAACCGGCGATCTAAAACGCGATGTCCTTCGAATCCACCGGGTGCATCTTGCCGTCGTAGAAATCAATCTTCACGTCGGTCACCCGGCAGCCGGCGAGGACGCCTTCGGTGCAAACTTGCTGGACGCCTTTCTCGACGGACGGCACGAAATTGCGGTCCACGTTTTGCCCGACGAGCGATTGCGTGAACTCCACGCCGCTGTCGCGCGGTTTGGGTTCGATGCGCATCCAGACTTCGGCGAACTGGCCCGCACCGCCGGTTTGTTTTTTGTGCCGGTATTTGGATTCGCTTTTGGCCCGGATCGTCTCGCGGTATTTCACGCGCGGTTCGGCAAGGTCCACGTGGACGTTATATCGGCGGCGCAAACGGTCGGCGACAACTTCCAGATGCAATTCGCCCTGCGCGGAAATAATGGTCTGGTGCAGCTCGCCGTCCACGACGTAAAGAAATGTCGGGTCTTCCTCGTGCAACGCGGCGAGGCCGGTGGCAATTTTATCTTCCTCGCCTTTCACTTTGGGAATGAGCGCGGCATGGATGTTCGGCTTGGGATAAATCACTTTCGGCAGCGTCAGCGGATGTTTCGGCGAGCACAGCGTGTTGCCGGTGTGCGTGTCCCTGAGCTTCACCACCGCGCCGATATCGCCGGCGCCGAGCGAGTGAACGGCCTCACGAATCTGGCCGTTGAGCAGAAAAATCTGGCCGACGCGTTCGGTGATCTTGCGGTCGCTGTTGAACAAATCCGTGCCGGTCGTCACGCTGCCGGAATAGACGCGGAAAAAGGACAGTTCACCGAATTGCGCCTCGGTCATGTGTTTGAAGACGTAGGCCACGGTTTCGGCGCTGTCGAGGACGACCTCGGTTTCGTTGCCGTTGGCGTCCACGGCGGGGACGTTTTTGCGATCTACCGGCGACGAGCCGTATTTGGCGATGAAATCCATCAGGCGAGCGACGCCGAAGTTTTTTTCCGCCGAGGCGGCGAACAGTGGGATGAATAATTCTTTCTGAACCGCCGCATGGATGCCGGCACGGAATTCTTCTTCCGACAATCCGCCTTGCTCAAAATATTTGGTCATCAGCGTGTCGTCCGATTCGGCGATGTGCTCGATGAGTTCGTTGTGCAGCGCCTTCACCTTTTCGCCGAGCTCACCGGTGGCGGGTTCCTCGGTATATTTGCCGGAACCGTCGGTGGCGTAGGTGACGATTTCATTCCGCAACACGTCGAGCGTGCGATTGAAGCCGGGGCCGGAATTCACCGGGACGCTCAACGGAAAGACGTGCCGACCAAAATGGTCCTGCGCCTCTTTTAACACGGCGTCGAAATTCACATTCTCGCGGTCCAGCGCATTGACCACGATCATTTTTGGAATGCCGTAGCCGGTGGCGTAGTTCCACACGCGGTCGGTGCCGACGCCAAGACCGTGCTGCGCGTGAATCACGACCAGCGCGAAATCGCCGACGCGCAATGCGCCCAGTCCTTCGCTGATGAAATCCAGATAGCCGGGCGTGTCAATCAGGTTGAACTTTTTTCCCGCCCAGTCGGCGTGCATCAGCGTGGCGGAGACGGAAATCTGCCGCTGTTTTTCGCTGACATGATAATCGGACACGGTTGTGCCGTCGGCGATGCTGCCCAGGCGCGAGATGATCCCGGCGCAACGCAGCATCGCCTCACTCAACAGGGTTTTGCCAGACGAGGCGTGGCCGACGATGGCGAAGTTGCGGATGTCCGCGGGAGGATAATTTTTCATAAGTCGGATTCACATGTGGTTAATGGTTTCCAAGCGGGCTTTATGACTGAAATCATTTCAAACCCAATCGGCCACCAATGGCAAGACCAAATTTTCCGCCGGCGCACGCAACGCGCTTGCGGGCGGACGGAAACCTTGTATTTTCAAACGACAGGAACGCATGGAAAACCATCTGCTCAAAATTTTGCTGATCAGCGGCGACGAAGCTTCCGCCCGCCGTATCGGCGATTTGCTGTTGTGCGCCGCCGACGCGGTGGACGTGACGGTCGAGCCGACCTCCGACGCCGGGCTGGCGATGGTGGCGACCAATGCCTTTCATGCCGTGCTGTTCGACATTCCGCAGGTCAACACCGCCGCGCTGTTTCAAATCACGTTGCTCACCACCAAGGCGTCGCAGTTGCCGGTGCTGGTCATCGGCCCGAGCGAAGACGAGGCGTTTCTGGCCGAGGCGGTGTTCAGCGGCGCGCAGGAATATCTGGGCCGCGAACAACTGGCGGCCGCCACGTTGCGCCACGCCATCCATTGCTCCATCGCGCGCCAGCAGGAGCGGCTGGCGCTTGTTGAGGAAAAGGAAAATTACTACGGCATTTTTGATCACCTCGTCGAAGGCATTTTTCGCACCACGCCGAACGGCAATTATCTGCTGGCGAACATCGCACTGGCGAAAATTTACGGTTACGAGTCGCCGGTCGAACTGATGGCCAACGTCAAGGACATTGCCAGCCGGCTTTACGTCGAGCCGAACCGCCGCGAGGAATTTGTGCGGCTGATGCAGGAGAACGACACGTTGAGCGGGTTCGAGTCGAAGATTTACCGCAAGGACGAAACCATCATCTGGATTTCGGAAAACTGCCGCGCCGTTCGGGATGGACAGGGTCGGCTGTTGTATTACGAAGGCACCGTCGAGGACATCACCGAGCGCAAGCACGCCGAGGACCAGATCCGCCGCGCGACCTCCGAACTCTCGCGCAGCCGCGAGGAACTGCGCACCAAAAACGCGGTTATGGAGGAAAACCTCCGCACCGCACGCGAAATCCAGCTCACGATGCTGCCGCAGCAGTATCCCACTTTTCCCCAAAGTGTCACCACCGAGCAAAGCGCCTTCCAGTTTGTCCACCGCTACGAGCCGGCCCAGTCCGTCAGCGGCGATTTTTTCAGCGTCTCCGCCATTTCTGACACCGAGGTGGGCGTGTTCATCTGCGATGTGACCGGCCACGGCGTCCGCGCCGCGCTGGTGACGGCGATGATCCGCGCGCTGTCCGAGGAATTAAAACCGCTCGCCCGCGATCCGGGAAATTATCTGCGGAAATTAAATTACGATCTGTGCAGCATCCTGAAAAACACCGGTTCACCGATGCTCACCACGGCGTTTTATTTCACGGCCGACTGGCAGACCGGCGTGCTGCGGTTCTCCAATGCCGGCCATCCCAAGCCGCTGCTCATCCGCCGCTCGCTGAACAAGGTCGAGCCGCTGGCCAACGCCTCCGGTCGCGGCCAGCCCGCGCTCGGCTTGTTTGAAGACCCAGCCTACCAGACCACCGAGACCAATTTGTCCACCGGCGATTTTCTGATGCTGTTCACCGACGGGCTTTACGAAGTGCAGGGCGAAAACGAGGAGCTATATTCGCAGGAGCGCCTGCTGCTCGACGTGAAAAACTTGCTGGTGCATCCGCCGGGAATTCTTTTCGACGAACTGCTGCAGGTTATCCGTAACTTCGCCGTGGGCGGTGAATTCGACGATGACGTCTGCCTCGTCGGCATGGACTTCATCGGACCGCCGACGGTGACCAGCTAGTGGTTTCCGGCGAGTTGAGCGGTTTCAACCAACGCTGGCGGCAAGCCAGCCTGGGTGCCGACTCACCCTCCGTCCCGCAAATTCTCCGCCGACCGGGTGGGTTTCGGCTTGCGTTCACGCGTCAGTGCGGAAAAACTGTGCTTTCATAATTATGCAATCACAACCCGCACCTGAAGAATTGATGTTCAAACTCTGGCCTTGGCTGGAGGCAAATAAAAATCGGCTCATCGGCGCGGCGGTCGCCGTGGTGGTCGTGACGGGGCTTTACTCGTTTCTTTCGTGGCGGCACGATCAAAATGAAATCAATGCTGGCGAGGCGTTGACGCAATTGATGGTGACGCCGCCGAGCGCCGCGCCGGAACAAACGGCCGGCACTTTTGCCCAGGTCGCCAACAATTATGCCGGCACGGCGGCGGCACAACGGGCGCAGTTGCAGGCGGCGGCCGTCTATTTCAGCGCCGGCCGTTATGTTGATGCGCAGACGCAATTTCAAAAGGCGCTGGCCGCCAACTCCACCGGCCCGCTCGCGGCGACCGCGGCGTTGGGCGTGGCGAGCAGCCTGGAGGCGCAGGGAAAATTGGACGACGCGGCCACGGCGTATCGCCAGGTCACCGGCCAATTTGCGGATTCGGCGGCGGCGGCCTTGCCGGCCAAATTCGCGCTCGGCCGGATTGCGGAACAGCAGGGCAAATTCACCGAGGCTGCCAGCTATTATCAGGAAATTATTCACAATCCTTTGGCGGGCACGCTCGCCTCTGAAGCTGAATTCCGCGCCATGGAAATCAAATCCAAATTGCCGGCCGCGCCGAAACCCGCCGCCGCCCCTGTCACCAAATGAAACTCTCCATCATCGGCACCGGCTATGTCGGTCTGGTCACCGGAACCTGTTTTGCGGAAGTCGGCCACCACGTTATTTGCGTGGATAATGACGCGGCCAAAGTAAAAATGCTGCAAGCCGGCGGCATTCCAATTTACGAACCTGGCTTGGAAGAACTCGTCAAGAAACACGTCGCCTCCGGCCGGCTCCAGTTCACCAACAGCACGGAGGAAGGCGTTCAGAAATCCGACGTGATTTTCATCGCCGTGCCCACGCCGCCGCAGCCGGACGGCTCGGTGGATTTGAGCTACATCGAGCGCGTCGCCCGTGACATCGCGGCAGCCATGACCAGCTACAAAATCGTCGTGGACAAAAGCACTGTGCCCGTCAAGACCGGCGAGAAAGTCACCGAGACGATCAAGCGCTATTGCCCGGCCAAGGTGGAATTTGACGTTGTCAGCAATCCGGAATTTCTCCGTGAAGGTTTTGCCGTCGGCGACTTGATGAAGCCCGACCGCGTGGTCATTGGCGTCGGTTCGCCGCGGCCCGTCGCCGCGATGCGGGAGATTTACACGCCGTTCAACGCGCCGATCATCGTCACGGACATCAACTCCGCGGAACTCATCAAGCACGCCGCGAATTCGTTTCTCGCGCTGAAGATTTCCTACATCAACGCCATCGCCAATGTCTGCGAAGCTGCCGGCGCGAACGTGCAGGAAGTCGCGCAGGGCATCGGCTTGGACGAACGCATCGGCCGCCGGTTTCTCAATGCCGGCATCGGTTTCGGCGGCAGTTGTTTCCCGAAAGACTTGAGCGCGTTCATCAAAATTTCCGAACAAGTCGGCTACGATTTCCGTTTGCTCAAGGAAGTGCAACGCATCAATACCGAACAGATGGAACGGTTCATCAAAAAAATCACCGACACGCTCTGGGTGTTGAAGGACAAAAAAATCGGCGTGCTCGGCTTGGCGTTCAAGCAAAACACCGACGACGTGCGCTCTTCGCCGGCGATTGACCTGTGCCAGCGGCTGCTGAAAGACGGTGCGACGCTGCGCGTCCACGATCCGAAGGCGATGGACAAGGCGAAATCCCTGCTGCCGAACGTGACATACGTTGACGACATGGACGCCGTGGCCGAAGGCTGCGACGCGCTCGTGGTCGCCACCGAATGGGACGAATTCAAAAAGCTGGATCTGGCCCGCGCCAAAAAAGGCCTGACGCATCCGATTTTGTTCGACGGCCGCAATCTGTTTGATCCAGTTGAAATGGAAAAGCTCGGCTGGATTTACAAGAGCGTGGGACGGTGAGCATTTTCAATTTGCAAATTCCAATTGGTAATTGAACCGTTCGCTGCTTGCAACAAGTTGGAAATTGGCGATTGAAAATTGGAAATCAGATTGAAGTCAGCGCCGCGCTCATCTTCCGCGCCGGCAAGCTGCTGATCACGCAAAGGCACGCCAAATCGCACCTTGGCGGATTGTGGGAGTTTCCCGGCGGCAAGCGCGAGCCGGGCGAAACTTTTGAAGCGTGCCTCGTCCGCGAAATCCGCGAGGAACTCGGCGTGGAGATTTCCGTTGGCGAATTGTTCGAGGAAATTTCGCATGTCTATCCCGAAAAAGCCGTCCACCTGAAATTTTTCACCTGCCGCCTTTTGTCCGGCGAACCGCAGCCGGTGGACTGTGCCGCTGTGAAATGGATTGAACCCGCCGAATTGGATGCGCACGAATTTCCCGCCGCCGACGCGCAGTTGCTCGCCAGCCTGACGAAAAAGCCAAATTTTCCCCAATAAGCGTTGACGGGTGCCGGCCGGTTTTATTATTTTTTCTAAATCAGAGTAAGCAGAATAGTGATAGTCAACGAACCCGAAGAAAAATGAAAAGCCCCTTGTTGAAAATTTGCACCGTGGTTGCCGCCGGCTGCGTATCGGCCCAGGCCAACCTGAATATCATTCCCACCTTCGCCTCGAACATCACGAGCGATCCGAACGCCGCGACCATCGAGGCGTCGATTTTAGCGGATATTTCGACGATGGACAGCTACATCGCCAATAACACCACGGTTAATATTACGTTTCAAGAAACCAGCAGCGGTTTGGGCAGCAGCAGCACGCTGCACTATTCACCTGGCTACAGCACTTATTACAGTCAGTTGCAAAACAACCAGACTTTGTCCGCGGCCGACGTTACAGCCATCGCCAGCCTTCCCAATCAGGCAAACAATCCGGTGAACGGCACTGCGAACGTGTCAGAGCAAACCGCGCTGGCGCGGGCACTCGGTTTAGCCAACTACACTGGCGGTCCCGACGGCACGATCAGCTTGAACACGTCGATCATGAATCTCTCTCGCACCGGTGGGCAGAATGGCAGTTTCTACGATCTGCAAGCCGTGGCGATGCACGAGATTGATGAGGTTCTGGGCATTGGCGGCCCCGGTTCGAGTTTGCCCACCACGACCGGTGCGGTAGGTCCGCTGGATTTGTTTCGTTACAGCGCACCGGGGGTCAGGAGTTTTACCAGCAGTTCTAGCGCGACCGCTTATTTTTCCATCAATGGCGGCGTGACTGATTTAAGCGGCTTCAACCAATCCAGCAGCGGTGATTATTCTGATTGGGCCACTGGCGCAACCAATCATGTGCAAGACGCTTTTGGCACGCCCGGTGCGCAGTTGAACTTGGGACCCATTGAGTTAACCGCGCTTGACGTGATTGGCTGGAACCTCACCGCTTCGGGCTTGGCTTTGGAGACCGGTGTGGTGCCGGAACCCGGCAGCCTGGCGCTGCTGGGCTTTGGATTGATCGCGGTGGCTGGCTATCGCAAACGCAGCCAGAAAGCCGAATAAACGGGCAACTGGAAAATTTTTAGAAAAACAGCGGAGCGCAAAAATACGCGTCTCCGCTGTTTTTTTTATTTCACGGTGAAAATCTTTTGTTCATGGATAAATAAAAAAGCCCACGCTGGGCGTGGGCTTGAAGTTTCTGGTCGGGCGGCACTGTTGCGCCGCCCCAATTGAAAAGGCTGACCGGCAGATCAGCCCCACCAAGTCATATTTTTCCGAAGGCTTCCTCGACGACCTGCTTGAAATTATTTTCCCCCGGCTTGACGATGCCGAATTCGCGCTGGGCGTTTTCGACAGAATCGCTGGCATGCGCGGCGTTGACCATGATGGTGGAGCCGAATTCGCGGCGGATGGATCCGGGCGGCGCCTTGGACGGATCAGTCGGCCCGAGCACGTCGCGGATTTTATTCACCGCTCCAACGCCTTCATAAACCAGCGCGATGCACTTTTCGGTGCCGGGTTTGGCCCAGTCGGCTTCGGGAATCTCGCCGGGCGCGTGGCCGGACATGAAGCGAACGATGTTGTCGAACTGCGAGTCGCCCTGGATCGGCCCCAGAATTTCGCCGAGCGCTTTCTGGTCGGCGGCGGAAATCTTGAAATTAAATTCTTTTTCCAGAATGTCTTTGGCCTTGGCGCTGACGCCGTCTTTCAGTTTGGCGCGGAGGAATTCGCGGACGGGACCGTAAAATTCCATCGCCTGCGCGGTGCTCATCGGCAGCACTTTTGCGCCGACGATGTAAAGGCCGGTGCGCGAGAAGAAATCAATGACGTTGCCGGGGCGGCCAGTGGGAAACCGGAAATTGTCCGGCTTGATGAGCACCAGTGTGCGCTCCGGTTTGTCGCCGGGCGCGTAGTTGATGACGTTTTCCAAAACGCCGCCATCGTTGTCCGAATAGCGCGCCCACATTTTCAGTTTGCGGTCGGCTTCCTCGACGTTCGGCGCGGCTAGCACGGCGGGTTCAAAATAACGAACACTGCCGTCATCATTCATGATGAGGTCGCTGTAAGTGTCGCGGATGGTTTCGCCGCCGCGGCGGTCAGGGCTCAAATTGCCAACCACGGAACGGACTTTGCGCACGGCTTCATCGCCGCGAAACAGCATCATCATCACGCGCCGGCGACGGCCGGTCTTTGGATCGGGCGAAAGATTTTTGAGGACGTATTGCTGGAGCAGTTCCTGGATTTTCCGGTCCTGCGTGTCGTGGGCGGACAGAATGGTGTCCGCATATTCCTTCACGAGTTCCGCGCTGGGGGCGAACATCCGAAGTCCGGCCAGGTCCAACCCAGTGCGGGTGATGAGGCGGGTCAGGATGCCGCCGGTGCGGGATTTATAAAGTGAATACGGGGTGATGATGACGTAGGCGAGCTGTTGCGACATAAATTTAAACTTGGGGCGGCGGGGTGGTGGGAGTTGCGGGTGCGGCGGGTGCGGCGGCTTTGCCTAAAATTTTGAACATTACGGTGCCGCAGGTGGGGCATTTTCCTTTGATGGCCTTGCGCCCGTTTTTCATGGTTTCCTCAACGCCGTCGGCGATGGGTTTCTTGGCCTTGCATTTGACGCAATATCCTTCAGACATAAATTTTTTACCGGCCGCGCTTCATGCGTTAGCCGGTGAACCAGTGTAGCCATTTCGACCAGCCGCCGTCAATCTTCATTGCAACATCAACAAGACGAGCATGTTGAGCGAATAAAAAAGGCGAGGAGTTTAGCCTCGCCTGTGATTAAAATTAAAATCGGCTGATTACTTCGCCGCCTTCGGAGCGACGACCTTGGCGCGTTCCTTGACGAGCGTGGCGCCTTTGCCGATGCGTTTGCGCAGGTAGGTGAGCTTGGCGCGGCGCACGGAGCCGTGGCGCTCGACTTCCACCTTGTCCACGCGCGGCGAATGGATCGGAAAAATGCGTTCCACACCTTCTCCGTAGCTGATGCGGCGGACGGTGAACGTCTCATTCAAGCCGGTGCCGCGTTTGCCCATGACGACGCCCGCAAAAATCTGAATGCGTTCCTTGTCGCCTTCGACAACCTTCGTGTGGACTTTCACCGAATCGCCGACCGAGAAAACCGCGGCTTCTTTGCGAAACTGCGCCGATTGAATTTTTTTCAACAATGTCTGGTTCATAAAATTTTTCTATTCGTGGCAGCCGATGTGAATCGGCTTTAACTTTTTTCTACATTTTTGAGCCGACTCACGTCGGCTGCTACAATAAATCTGGGCGTTTTTCTTTTGTCCGCAACTTTGCCTGCTCGCGCCGCCATTTTTCGATCTCGGCGTGATTGCCCGAAAGCAAAATCTCCGGCACTTTCATCCCGCGAAATTCCGCCGGCCGCGTGTATTGCGGATATTCCAGCAACCCGTGGCTGAACGATTCGTCCAGCGAACTTTCGTCATCGCCCAAAACGCCGGGCAACAGCCGCGTCACCGCATCCACCACGATCATCGCCGGCAGGGCACCGTTCGTCAGCACATAATCGCCGACCGACAGCGCGTCATCCACCAGCGCCTCGCGCACCCGCTCATCAAAACCTTCGTAATGGCCCGTGATGAGCAACAAATCGTCCTGCTGCGCCAATTCGCGCGCAATCGTTTGATTGAACTTCCGCCCGCTCGGCGAAAACAAAATCACGCGCGTTTTTTCGCGCCGTAAACTCTCGACCGCCTCAAACAGCGGCTCTGGCTTCATGAGCATTCCCGGCCCGCCGCCGAACGGCCGGTCATCCACCGTCCGATGTTTATCATGCGTCCAATCACGCAGGTCGTGGATTTTTAAATCCAAAAAACCTTTGGTGCGCGCGCGCTTGATGATGCTTTCATCCAGCGGCCCGGCGAACATCGCCGGAAACAAGGTCAGCACGTCAATCTTCATGCGTGCCGCAAATTTTCAAACGCCCGCCGGTTTGTCTTCGACAATTTCCAACGAGCAACGCAATCCCTTTTTCGCACTGCCGGCCAGCAGCAGCGAACGGATTGCATTAATGGTCACGCCCTGACGACCAATAATTTTGCCCACATCCGACGGATGCAGGCGCAATTCGTAAACCGTCACGCCATTGCGCTCCACCGGAGTCACGCTGGCGGCCTCCGGATGTTGCACGAGTCCCTTGACGACGTATGCGACGAACTCCTGCATTGCGCGGAAAATCGTTAAGCAGCGGCCGGCGCGGCTTTGACGGCTTTCTTGATAAAGCTCGCCACGGTATCGCTCGGCTGCGCGCCCTTGCTCAACCAATATTGGGCGCGGTCAAGTTTCAAAGTGTAATTATCACCCTGTTTGAGGGGATGATAGGTGCCAAGATCTTCAATGAACTTGCCATCACGCGGACTGCGGCTGTCGGCCACCACGATGCGGAACACCGGGGTGTTCTTGGTGCCAACACGTTTCATGCGAATTTTTACTGACATAAATTTTTCAAAAGGACGTGGAAACTATCTGGCCCCGCGCCGTTTTGCAAGCTCTCTTTTGAATTAAAACGGTGCTGGCGGCTGGCTGGCTGGAACCCGGTCGTCATCTTGGCATGAAAACGCCACTTGCCGAAAGCTCAAAGGAGTGTTTTCTTGAGGCCGTGAGCCGGCATTACGAAGAAATCATCGAGGGCGCGACCCTGCCGCGATCCGCGCCGGTTGAGCGGCATGAAAAGATTTGTGACCGGTTGCATCGTGAGATGGCCGGAAGTGTTGCCGGTCTGACCGCCATGCAATTGCTGCCGCCGCGCACTCAGGTTCAAATTTCCCGCAGTTCAGCTTTCTGTCCCGACCTCGCGCTGGTGGCGGCCGCCACCGGCAAGCTGTTTCTCGCCGTGGAAATCGTCAGCCGTGACGACCACCGCGCTGACACCGTGACCAAAAAAGAAATCTACGACCAGATCCGCGTGCCGCGGCTGTGGATGATTGACCCGCGCTATGACAACGTGGAAATTTATCACAGCACGGAATTCGGCCTCCAACTCAAAGGCATTCTGGCCGGCCGTGAAGTGCTGGTGGAGAAGCTGGTGCCCCAGTTCAAAATCACCGTGACGGATTTGTTTGCGGTTTAGGGCATTATTTTAATTGAACAAAATTATTAGCTATGGTGTCTTTAACTGGTAGCCAAAAAACCAAACCAAAAAAACTATGAAGAAATTTATCATCACAATCCTGGCCGGCCTGGTGCTGGCCGGCGTTTCAACGCGTGCGTTCGCCGAAGACAAGGTGACCACGATCACCGGCGACATGGTCTGCGGCAAATGCACGCTCCATGAAACGGCCAAATGCCAGAATGTCATCCAGGTCAAGCAGGACGGCAAGACCGTCAATTATTACCTGACAAAAAATGATGTGAGCGACGCCATGCACGAAGACGTCTGCCACGGCGATTCCAAGAA
The DNA here is from genome assembly GCA_903884535.1 of uncultured Verrucomicrobia subdivision 3 bacterium. Lineage (GTDB taxonomy): Bacteria > Verrucomicrobiota > Verrucomicrobiia > Limisphaerales > UBA11358 > UBA11358. Next base: position 29,719 of record CAISEZ010000068.1, on the reverse strand, counting down.
AGTGACCGCCACCGGCGTGGTCACCGAAAAGGACGGCAAGGAAATGATGACCGTCAGCAAGCTGGAAGCCGCCAAGTAAACCGCCAATTCTCCAACCAACCGCCGCTGGAATTTATTTCTGGCGACGGTTGTTTTTGTTTCCGGCGGTTGCCGGCCCGGCTCAAATCAAATTACCCCCAAAAATAGGGGTATGGCTGGGCGGCCAATTTGATTTTTTTTGTAGCCAACAGGCGACGGGCGTGTCATAAAAGACGCTAGAAGTTAAGGAAATCCTAATTTTCAAAATATGGCCCCAAAACATTTACCTATGAACTCAAAAATAATCCTGCTTGGTTCCTGCGCGGTGGTGGCTTTGGTGCCGTTAGCTTTGAACGCGCAGGTCATCTATTCCGACGGCTTCAGCAGTTCGACTGACGCGGCCAATTACAACACCTTTGTCACACCCGGTGCTACCGGGCCGTCATCTGACGCGACGTTTGGCTATGATTATTCGGCTCTGGGTATTCCCGCGGCTCCGAATACTACCGATGGATCAACCTTCGGTTTGCGTTTGCGAGTGGATAATCTGCAGAGTTCCGTCGGCACGGTTGTTGGGGCGGTCGAGGTTGCGACCACAGGCGTCTCGCTCCCAAGCCAATACGTGATTAGCGCCGACGTCTGGGGCAATTATATCGGGAGTGGCACCAGTATCGCCTCCAGCGGCGTCAATGGAAGCACGGGCACGGCGATGGGCGTTGGCACTACTGGAACAAGCCTGCAATACGTCGCTGCCAACAATGGCCTCCTTGTGGAAGCCTTCCATGATAACGGTGGCGGTGCCAATCAAGAGTATCGTGTTTACACGGGCAATACGCACCCGAACCCTACAACCGCTGGCTACTGGGCCGCCGGAACCAGTTCAACCTCGGCCTCCTACACCGATCCATATTACAACTTTCTCGGTTCCCATACCGCGCCCGCTGCCCAGATTGCCTTATCGGCAACCCAGGGTGGGAGCACGCCGGTCGGTATTATTGGTTTTGCCTGGCACACCATGACTATTACGCAAGACGGCGTGAACATGACTTGGGCCATTGATGGGCACACCATCGCCACCGTGCCGGATTCAGCTCTGACCTTGGCAGGGAGTCAGGTATCGCTTGGCGCGGATGACTCCGGTCTGTCCGGCAGCTCGGCCGCCAATAACCAACTGTTCAACGCCGACATCTGGGATAATCTTACGATCACTACCGTTCCAGAACCCGTCACCAGCAGCTTTTTGATGTTGGGCGCGGCTGGATTGTTTGTGAGTCGGCGACTCACTCGTAAAGGCTGAATCGGAGCCGGCTACCTAATTACTATTTGCCCCAATTACCGCCGCCGGATTTATTTCTGGCGGCGGTTGAATTTTACACAGTCCGCGTAACTCACGCCGCTGCCACCGAAAAGGTCCAGCGCGGAGCCGATGGTCAAATCCACTTTCCCGCCGCCGAGTTTTGTCACGGCTTCCAAGTCCGCCAGCGAATTCGCGCCGCCGGCGTAAGTCATTGGGATCGGCGACCACTGGCCCAGTTTTTCCACAAGTTCGCCGTCAATGCCCCGGCACAAACCTTCCACGTCCACGGCGTGGACTAAAAATTCCGCGCAGAATTCGGAAAATTTTTCCAAAGTCTCCACGTTCACGGCCAGTTCCGTGAATTTCTGCCAGCGGTCGGTGACAACGAAATAATCGTCGCCGCGCTTGCGGCAGCTCAAATCGAGAACCAGCTTTTCTCTTCCGATGGTTTTCACGAGTTCTTCGAGCCGCGTCCAATCCACGCGGCCTTCGCGGAACACCCAGCTCGTCACGATGACGTGCGAGGCGCCGGCATCGAGCCAGCCGCGCGCATTGGTCGCATTCACGCCGCCACCAATATGTAGGCCGCCGGGAAAGGCCGTGAGCGCGGCTCGTGCTTCGGTTTCATTGCCGGAACCAAGTTGAATGACGTGTCCGCCGAAAAGTCCGTCGCGTTTGTAGAGTTCGGCGAACCAGGCGGCGGATTTCTCGGACACAAAATTCGTGCGCAAGCCGGCGTCGCCGAGCGTGCCGCCGACGATTTGCTTCACTTTGCCTTCGTGCAGGTCAATGCAGGGACGAAACATTGGCTCAAGTTAAAGCGGAAAGCGGAAAGCGGAAAGCGGAAACCCGTTGCGCTGTTTCAATCATTCCGAATTTTTGCTTAAAAAATTGACGGCGAACGCATGACGGAGAATCTTATGCGCTGTTCCGGTGTGATTAAGTTGATTCACCAAAATCGCCAATGGCTGCTGTCCCTCGTTTTGCTGGGCAGTATCTTTTTGTCCGCCGGTGCCAAGCCCGTGGTTCCCGAAAAATCGTTTGGCCTTACCAACCGTCCGTGCATCGGAGCGTTTCTCAACGGCGTGATGCCCGAAATCGCTCCGAGCATTTCCGGCAACTGGTCAGCGTCAATGCGTTCACGAATCTGCTCTTTACCAACAGCGTTGGCCTCATGTCCATTCCCGGCACGGACGAACTGTGCGTCTGGGAACGCGAAGGCCGTCTCTGGTCGTTTCAAAACGCCCCCGGCGCGGCCGCGAAAAAACTTGTCCTGGACATTAGTAACCAATGCCAAGGCTGGGATGATTCCGGGCTGCTAGGAATCGCGTTTCATCCGGGCTTTGCGACGAATCATTTTATTTTTGTCTATTACACCTGGGTCAAACCCGGCACGGTCGCCGGTTCGCCGACGACGCGGCCGGTTCCCAATCTGCCGGACACCTACCATGATCGGCTGGAACGTTACACGCTCGACGCCAATGGCGTGGCGATTCCCGACTCGGTGAAAATCTTCGTGGACCTCACCAATCAGACCGTCTGGCATCACGGCGGCGGAATGTTTTTTCATCCGGTGAATGGATTTCTTTATTGGACCGACGGTGACAATTCGGTCGGCGACAACGACCAGCTCATCAACAAAAGCCTTTATTCAGGCGTGTTTCGTGCGGATGTGGATTGCCGCGGCGGCGATGTGAGCCATGCGCCACCGCGCCAGCCGACCGGCGGCTTCACGGCGAATTATTTTGTGCCGAACGACAATCCGTTCGTCGGCCAATCGAACGTGCTGGAAGAATTCTTCTGCCTCGGTCTGCGCAGTCCGCATCGCATGACCTACGATCCGCCGAGCGGGAAAATTTTCATCGGCGACGTCGGCGAAAGTTCGCGCGAGGAAATTGACGTGATTGAGCCGGGCGAATCGGGTTTGAATTTCCAATGGAACCGCTGCGAGGGCAATCTCGGCAAGATGGTGCCGCCGTTCATCAGCACTAGCCGCGGGCCGCTGCTGGATTATCCACACACCGACGGCCGCGCGGTCATCGGCGGCTATGTTTATCGCGGCAAGGAATTCGCGCATGATCTCGGCGGGAAATATATTTTCGGCGACAATGTTTTCCGCACGATTTGGGCGCTCGACGAGACGGCGACGCCGGTGAAGAAGACGCTGCTCTGCGTCATGCCCAAAGGCACCGGGCCGAACGCCGGCACGGATTACACCGGCCTCTCGTCGTTCGGCACGGACTCGGCTGGCGAACTTTATTTCTGCCAGATGAGCAGCATCGGCGGGCGTATTTTCAAGCTGCAACGCGGCGGTCCGCCCCCGCCGGCGCGCGTGATGCCCAAGCTGATTTCGCAGACCGGCGTTTTCGCCGAACTCACGAATTTACAACCGGCGAATTTTCTCATTCCGTATGCCGTCAATTCGCCGCTGTGGTCCGATGGCGCGGTGAAAACCCGCTGGTTCACGCTGCCGACGAATTCCGTCATCGGCTTTGCCGCGAACGGCGAATGGACCTTTCCTGCCGGTGCGGTCTTCGTGAAGCATTTTGATTTGCCGGTGGACGACACGAACCCGCAAATCCTGCGTCGCCTCGAGACGCGCCTTCTGGTGCGCGATACCAACGGCTACGTTTATGGCGCGAGCTATAAATGGCGCGCGGATAATTCCGATGCCGACCTCGTCACCATCGGCGTCTCCGAGCCAATTGAAATCAAGACCGCGACCGGCACGCGCACGCAAAACTGGTTTTATCCCGGCCGGCAGGATTGTCTCACCTGCCACACGCCCGCGACCGGCGGCGTGCTCGGCGTGAACACCCGCCAGCTCAACGGCAGCTTCAAATACCCAAACGGTGTCACCGCCAACCAGCTTCACGCGCTCGGCCATCTCGGATTGTTCGACGCCGCCTTCGATGACCGGAAAATTTTCCATTACCCGCGCCTGTTCAACATCAACAACGCCGCCGCCGCGCCGCAGATCCGCGTCCGCTCGTATCTCGACGCCAATTGCTCCATGTGCCATCGCCCCGGCGGCGCCGGCGCGTTTTTTGATGCGCGCTTTGAAACGCCGCTCAAAAAACAAAATCTCATCAACGGCCCGGTTGCCAACCAGTTGAACATTGCTGGCGCCAAAGTCATCGTTCCCGGCGACACGAACAAATCCATTTTGTTTTATCGTGTCAGCCGCGTGGGCGAAAACCAGATGCCGCCGCTCGGCAAAAATGTGGTGGACGACAAAGCCGTGGCCGTCATCGGCAAATGGATTGCCGCGCAGCACGTCAATGTGCCGACGTTGCCGAAAGGCTGGATGGGCACCGACATCGGAAACGTCGGTGTCTCTGGCGAAGCCAGTTTTCTCAACGGTGGATTCAATCTGCTTGCCTCAGGCAGCGACATTTGGGAGACCTCCGACGCGTTTCACTTCGCGAGCCGTTCGTTGAATGGCGATGGCAGCATCGTGGCGCGCGTCGTCTCCGTGCAATACACCGATCCTTGGTGCAAGGCCGGCGTGATGTTGCGCGAGAATGATTCCGCCGGTGCCAGATATGTTTTCCTCGCGCTGACCGGGCAGGGCGGCTCGGTGCTGCAATCACGGCCGGCGGCAGATAGTGCCAGCGCCAGCGCCGACGGCCCGGAGGCGAAGCTCCCGCACTGGGTCAAACTCGCGCGCAGCGGGAATTTTTTCAATGGCTACGTCTCCGCCGACGGAACGAACTGGCTGGCGGCCGGCAGCGTGACCAATGCGCTGAACAAAAATCTTTCCATCGGCCTCGCGCTCACCGCGCACAACAATTCCGTGCTGAACTCCACGCTGTTCGACCACGTCACGGTGAAGCCGTGAATTTGAACCGCGAAGACGCAAAGGCGCGAAGTGAAAGATCTTTGCGGCTTTGTGTCTTTATTATTCATCGTTTCTTCCCGCCTCGACAATCCGCCGCAATTTTCTAAATTATTCACGATGTCGTTCAAACCTTTGGTCATTGCCGGACGCACTTTTAATTCCCGCCTCATTTTGGGCACGGGGAAATTCTCGTCGTCGGAAGCCATGCGCGATGCGCTCGCCGCCAGCGGCACGGAAATGGTCACCGTCGCGCTGCGCCGCGCGGATTTGTCCGGCAAGAAAGATCCGTTCGCGAACATCCTCGAATTCATCGACCCGAAAAAGTATCTGCTCCTGCCCAACACCAGCGGCGCGATGAATGCCGAGGAAGCCGTCCGCCTCGCGCGCCTCGCCGTCGCCGCCGGTTTGCCGAAATGGGTGAAGCTCGAAATCCATCCCGACCCGCGCTACCTGCTGCCCGACCCGATTGAGACGTTTAAGGCGGCGGAGATTTTAGTCAAAGAAGGTTTCGTCGTGCTGCCTTACATCAACGCCGATCCGGTGCTGGCGAAACGCTTGCAGGAAGTCGGTTGCGCGACGGTGATGCCACTCGGCTCACCCATCGGCTCGAATCGTGGCATCCAGACGCGCGATCAGATCCGCATCATCATCGAGCAGGCGACGGTGCCGGTAGTGGTGGACGCAGGCATAGGCGCACCCAGCCATGCCGCCGAAGCCATGGAACTCGGCGCGGACGCCGTGCTGGTGAACACGGCCATCGCCGTGGCGAACGACCCGAACCGCATGGGCATCGCGTTCAAGCTGGCGGTGGAAGCCGGTCGCAGCGCCTTTGAAATCGGCTTGGGCGCGCCAAGCGAAACGGCGAGCGCGACGAGTCCGCTGACCGCATTCTTGAATTGATTATGAATGGCAAAACGTTATCCGCTTCCCGCGCCCGGCAGATTCTGGCCGCCGCGCAAAAGGCCCGCGTGCTCGTTGTCGGCGATGTGATGCTCGACCAGTTCATCTGGGGCGGCGTGTCGCGCATCTCGCCGGAAGCGCCGGTGCCGGTGGTGGATTTCCAGCGTGAGAGCTTCATGCCCGGTGGCGCCGCCAACGTCGCGCGCAACTTGGTTTCGCTGGCCACGCCGGCGGAACTGTTCGGCGCGATCGGCAATGACGATGCGGCGAAAAAACTTTTGCGGCTGCTAGGCGAACAAAACATCGGCTGCACCGGCCTCGTCAAAAATTCCGCGCGGCATACGAGCATCAAGACGCGCATCGTCGCGCATCAGCAGCAGGTCGTGCGCATTGACCGTGAGACGCGCGGCGCGCTGGACGTGAAGACCACGGCGAAGTTGCTCGCGGAATTCAAAACGCAGCTCGCCAAGGCGGATGCGGTCATCGTGGGTGATTACGGCAAGGGCGTCGTCACGCAACTGCTTTTGAACGACATCAAATCGCTCTGTCACGAGCGCGGCGTGTGGTTGAGCCTCGACCCGAAGCCGGTCCATCATTTGAATTTGAGCAACCTCTCGCTCATCACGCCCAACCGCAAAGAGGCGTTTGAACTGGCCGATTTGCCGGATGAAACCAAAAATGCCAATCCGTTTGCGGATAAAAATTTGATGCTGGTGGCGGAACAGTTGCTGAAAGAACTGACGCCGGCGCTGCTGCTCATCACGCTCGGCGAACTCGGCATGTTGCTGTGCCAGCGCGGCCACAAGCCGTTTCACATTCCGACGGTGGCGCAGGAGGTCTTCGATGTTTCCGGCGCGGGCGACACGGTGATCGCGAGCTTCACGCTGGCGATTGCGGCGGGCGCGTCGCCGATTGAAGCGGCGATTTTGTCCAATCACGCAGCGGGAATTGTTGTCGGCAAAGTCGGCACGGCCATCACGACCCCAGAGGAATTGGTGAAAAGTTTTAGCCACAGATGAACACAGATTTTCACAGATAAAAATCTTAGTTTCCCGATCTGTGTTTCATCTGTGTGAATCTGTGGCCCAAAAATGAATTCTAAAAAAATCACCGTTGCCGGAATTCGCGCGATGAAAACCTGCGGCGAGAAAATCGCCGCGCTCACGGCGTATGATTTTCCGATGGCGAAGCTGCTCGACGAGGCGGGCGTGCCGCTGCTGCTCGTCGGCGATTCGCTGGGCATGGTCGTGCTCGGCTATCCTGACACCACGCATGTGACGATGGCCGAAATGGAGCATCACGTCCGCGCCGCCGCCCGCGCCAAGCCAAACGCGCTGCTGGGTGGAGATTTGCCCTTCAAAAGTTACGAAACAATTTCCGAAGCCGTGGCCAGCGCCAAACGCCTGACGGTGGCCGGCGCGGATTTTGTGAAGGCGGAAGGCGGGCGGGAAATTTTGCCGCAGGTCAAAGCGATCATCTCGACGGGCATTCCGTTTTGCGGCCACCTCGGCATGTTGCCGCAGCATGTTTTGGAAGAAGGCGGCTATCACATCAAGGGTAAAAAGGACGCGGAACATCAGGCGCTGCTGGCGGACGCGAAGGCGCTGGCCGAGGCAGGCGCTTTTGCGATCGTGCTGGAACTGGTGACGGCGCCGGTCGCCAAAGAAATTTCGCAAAATATTTCCGTGCCGACCATCGGCATCGGCAGCGGGCCGGACTGTGACGGGCAGATTCTGGTGACGCAGGATTTGATCGGCGCGTTTCCGTGGTTCACTCCGCGTTTCGTGAAGCCGCGGGCGAATTGCGCGGCAGAAATTAAGGCGGCCGTGGCCGGCTGGAAAAATTCCTTTGTATTACCGCCGAAATAATTTTTCGGAACCATTTTTCCGTTGCCGGTGTTGAATGAACCGATGAAATTTTTGTCCGCCATTTTGGTTCTGGCGCTGGCCGCGACCGGTTGCACCACCAAGTCCACGGCGCGGCTGAAGGCCCAGAACGCTTTTCTGGCCGGGCAAAATATGGCGCTGCAACAACAGGCGCAGGCGGCAGCGCAAGCTCACGGCGTCACGATTATTGGAGCGGTGCAAAATCCCAACGTGCCTTGGGTTGCGGGTCTGACTCTGGCGCAGGCGGTGGCCACCGCGAACTACGTTGGCGCGGACGAGCCGAAGCAGATCATCCTCACGCGGCAGGGCGAAAGCGCGGCGCTGGATCCGAAGGTGCTGTTCAACGGCACGAATATTCCGTTGGAAATCGGCGACGTGATCGAGCTGCGCTGAAGTTTTTTTACAACCACGAAATACACGAACCACACGAAAAATGTGGCTGGCTGACCAGCCCTAAAATATTTCCGCCATTTTGCATTTCGTGTGGTTGGTGTATTTCGTGGTAGGTTTCTTCGGGTCCATGCCCGAAACTTTTCGTAAATAATTTTTAGCTTGGACAGCCATTGTCCAACCCTGCCTGCGAAAGTGGTGTCGTAATTAAAACCAAATTATGACAACCAACGAACAACTCGAACTCGGATTCAACGGCACCCAGACCCGCATCTTCGGACGCAAGCGTGAGAACCGCATGGTGCGCGGCCAATGGTGGTTCGCCAAGATGCGCGAAGCCGTGGCCAATGCGATGGACTGGTCGGCACCGGTGGAAACGCGGCCCGAACAGATGTGGATGCCCGGCGCGAACCGCAGCCTGAAAGCATGAAGTTAGAATGATGAAGTGAAACCAGCGCACGGTGCGCGAAGTTTCAAAATTCATCCTTCTTCATTTCCGGTCGTAGCCAGCGCGGACAAATTCGCGAATGACGGCCAGCTCGGGTTCGCCGTAAACCGTGTGTTCCTTGGGAAACTCGTGCCACTGGACATTGAGCCCGGCGGCTTGGAGTTTCTGGATTTGCTCGCGCACGCCGGCGAAGGGAATGATTTGATCGAAGTGGCCGTGCGTGACCAGCAGCCGTTGCGAGCGCGCCACGGGCGTGAGGTCGCGAATTAAATTCTCGATTTCATAAACCCAGCCGCTGATGCCCACGAGGCCAGCCAGCCGATGCGGATAATGCAGGCCGGTTTCGATGGTCATCAGGCTGCCCTGCGAAAAACCAGCGAGCGTGATCTGGTCGGCGGGGAAATTTTTGGCGCGCAAGTCATCGAGCAAATCAAACAGCAATTTGCGGCTGCGCTGGATGCCGGGCGCAATGTCGCCGGGATAATCGAACCAGGAATAGCCGCCGTAATATTCGTCCGGCGCGTTGACCAGGAGATAATTCAGCGACGGCAGCTTGAGCGCCTCGGGCAGCCAGCGCCAGCCGTCCAAGGAATCGCCGAGGCCATGCAGCAACACCAGCATCCGCCGGGAATCTTTTTCGGCGGCGGGAATGAATTCGCCGTGCAACGTGGTCATTTTTTTGGCGCGCCGGCGGTGTCACTCCAGTCCAACAGTTTTTTGAATTGCGCTTCGGTCAAGCGCGCTTCGGGATGGAGCAGGGTGTATTTTGTCGGCGGCATTTCCTTGTAGCCGAGGACTTCGTTGATGCGGTCCAGTTTTTTCGCCGCCGCGTCCGCGTCCGTGGGCCAGTCGGAAAAATTCAGGTGTTCACGGCCTTCGTTCACGTCGCCGACGACCAGCCACGAAGACGGCGCGATGCGCGAATACAGCGGCCATTTGGTTTCGTGCGAGTGGCAGTCGTAGCACGCGGCGCGCAGCAGCGCGGTAATTTCCGCCGGCGGCGGATTGGTGGCCGCGAGATCGTTCACGACCGGCGGATTCGTGCGCGGCGGATTGGTGAACTGCAGGCCGACAAAAATGACGGGTAGGAGCAGCAGAATAATCTTCAACTTTTTCATCGTTGGACATTATTCGCGATGGAGCTGGCTGGCGTTGAGCCGGCCGCGCAGGACATGGATCAGCGCCTTGACGGTCAGCTCGATGAAGAGAAACGGCTTGGCGATGAAATCGTTGCCGCCGGCCATGGTGGAGCTGGTGCGGTTGTCGAAATCATTGAGGCTGGTGACGAAAACGACCGGTGTTTTCTTGTGTTGCGGCAGGGCGCGGAGCTTGGCGCACAATTCGTAGCCGGTCATGCCGGGCATGTCCACGTCGAGGAAGACGAGGTCAAATTCATTTTCGGTGAGCAGCAGCATGGCCTGCATCGGATCCTCGACGTTGACGGATTTGAGCCGGGCTTTTTCCAGCGCATAAACGATGGCGCGGCGGGAAATGGCCTCGTCGTCCACGACCAGAATTTTCGAGACGGGAATCTCCTGCCGGTCGGGCAGCGTGCCTTTTTCAAACAAGAGGCCGATGAAATCCACCGCCGCCGCAATGGTGCGGATGGACGAAGCGTTGATGTTCTTCGGCTTCTCGTAAATTTCCTTGAGCAGCGCCTCGAACGCGGAAGACATATGAGCGATCTGCACGAGGCCGGCGATGCCGGCGTTGCCGTTGAGCGCGTGGACCTGGCGGTAAAGTTCGTAAACCTGTTTCAGCCGCACGATTTCATTTTCGGCCTTGATGATGGCCTGCATGCCGGTGCGCAGCGAATACAGCGTGGTCGGCAGATTTTCAATGAACGTCTTGCGCAGGTCGGCCTGAAACTCCGCGTCGTTTTCCGTGGTGAGCGTGGCCGGCTTGGCCACCACGACTTCGGCGGTGGACGGCTGCGACTGCGGAATCGCGCCGCTGTCGCCGATGAGATTGCGCACCACGTCCACCACATCCTTCGGCATGCAGTTGGATTTGGAGAGGCATTTGTTGGCCCCGGCGCGCCAAGCGTCCTGAATCAGATTGGTCAGGTAAGTGTTGGAAAAAACGATGAGGGGAATCTTGGCGAACTCCGTTTCGCTGCGGATTTCCTTGATGACGTCCACGCCGGAAATGCCCGGCAGCATCAGATCCAGAATGATGAGCTGCGGCTGGAACGTGCGCATGACCTTCAGGCCGGTCTCGCCGTCGGGCGCCGTCTCCGTCTTGTAGCCCTCGACCGCAAATTTATTGCGATAGACGTTGGCGACAATCTGGTCGTCTTCGATGATCAAAATTCTTTTCATGCGGGCATGCTGTTGGTCACGGTGGCGGCCAGCTCCGAGCGAGTTTTCAAAAAATCCTGGATGCGGCCATATTCGCGGGCGGCATCTTCACAGATTTGCGCCGCCCCCGTCAATGAGCCAGACCCGCCAAGTTTTTCCAGTTCGCGCAATTTCGGGACGAGGTGAGTCATGCCCAGCGTAGCGCTGGCGCCGGCGCAACTGTGCGCCACCCGGCGCAAGGCGTCGGCATTGCCCTCGCGGACGGCTGCGTGCATCTGGGCGAACTGTTTGTGCGTTTGCAGGAGATACATTTCCACCAGTTCGCGCAGTCCGTCAATGTTGCCGTCCGTCAAATCCGTCATGCGATCCATGTCAATGGGCGGATCCCCGGCCGGATTTTCCGGCGCGGCGGGCGTGCTGGGCCGGGCGTCTTGCATCACTTTGCCGCCCCAGCGTTCGATCATGTCGCGCACATCTTTTGGCCGGACCGGTTTGGCGAGGTAATCGTCCATGCCGGCGGCGATGCACTTGTCGCGGTCGCCCTGCATGGCGTGCGCCGTCATGGCCACGATGATGATGCGCGACTGGTAATTCAACTGGTCGCCGCCCATCTGCCGTTTGCGGATCAACCGCGTCGCCTCCAGCCCGTCCAACTCGGGCATCATCACATCCATGAAAATAAAATCAAACGGCTCCCGGTCCAGCGCGTCCACCGCCTCGCGACCGTTGACCGCCACTTCCGGCTGATAACCGAGCTGCTGCACCATCCGCACGGCGACTTTCAAATTGATGGCATTATCGTCCACCAACAAAATGCGCAGCGGCAATTTTTCCGCGAGCAACATTTCCGGCTTGGGTGCCTCCGGGGCGCGCGGGGCGGGGCGCGGGCTTAACAGCGCGCGTTCCAACGCGGCGCAGAGCAATGCCGGTTTCACCGGCTTGGCCACCGTATGCGCAAAGAGCACGCGGGCGTCGTCCGGGCTTCCGTTTTTTTTGCCGAGCGGCGTGAGCAACACCATGGGCATCATCGCCGCCGCGGGAAATTTTTGCAGTTCGGCCGCGACCGCCTGGCCGTCCATACCGGGCAGATGCAGGTCAATCAAGGCCAGGTCAAACGCCGTGCCTTTGCGAATCAGTTCCGCCGCCGCCGCGGAATTTTCCACCGCCTGCGGCAACATGCCCCAGCGGCGGCATTGTTCATACAGCGCGTTGCGGCTGGATGCGTTGTCGTCCAAAATCAAAATTTTCAGGTCCGCCAGCCGGTGCTGTCGCGCGGTGTGCGCTGGCGGTTTGGAATCGGCTGCGGCCACCAAGTGCACGGTGAAATGAAACGTGGAGCCTTCGCCCAGGGCGCTCTCGGCCCACATTTTGCCGCCCATCAACTCAACCAGTTTGCGGCTGATGACCAGCCCGAGGCCGGTGCCGCCATACTTGCGGGAAGTGGAAACGTCCGCCTGCGAGAACGGCCGGAACAATCGCGCGAGTCGGTCCGGTTGGATGCCGATGCCAGAATCCCGCACCGTGAAATGCAGGCGCAAGGCGTGCGGATTTTCACCGGCGTCCGCCGGCGGCGGCGCCATTTTTTCCACCTTCACGAAAAAGTCACCGCGCTCGGTGAATTTCACCGCGTTGCCCAGCAGATTCCCCAGCACCTGCCGCAGCCGCAGACTGTCGCCTTCGACGATGGCGGGAATGGCGTCGTCCGCCTCGTAGCCGAGATCGAGTTTTTTTTCCAGCGCGCGTGGCGACAGCAGATCCAGCGATTCCTCGATGCAGGCGCGCAAATCAAACGGCCGCCGTTCCAGCTCCATTTTCCCGGCCTCGATCTTGGAGAAATCCAAAATGTCGTTGATGATGCTCAACAGTGACTCGCTGCTGCTGTGGATCGTGTCCAGAAAACCGCGCTGCTCCGGCGTGAGCGGCGTGTCCATCAGCAGCCCGGCCATGCCGATGACACCGTTCATCGGCGTGCGGATTTCGTGGCTCATCGCCGCGAGAAATTCGGACTTCGCCTTGGAATTGGATTCCGCCGCGCGGACCGCCTCGGTCAATTCGCGCTGGCTGGTGGTGAGTTCCTCCAGCCGGCGTTTGAGTTGCACCGCGCCGCGCAAGCGCGCCCGGAACAAACCGTTTTCCGTGGGCAACTGGATCAGTTCGTTCATGCCCAGATCGAACGCGCGCAGCACCGCCGTGCTTTCGCCGCCGGGCGAGAGGCCCAGCGTCACCACCGGCGTGGGGAACGGATGATGTTTCACCTGACGGAGCAGGTTGAGGCAGTCGGCTTCGGTGGATTTTAAATCCAGCAGCACCACGTCCGGCGGATGGTTTTGGATGAACCGCAGCGCGTCCGCATAAGTCGCCGCCACGCCGATATTGCCATGGTCCAACCGGATAGTCACCGACATGGCTTCGGTCAACTTGGCATCGTTGCCGAGCAGCAGGACTTGAAATTTGGTTGGGTGCATGTAGCGGCGCGCCGGATGAAACATCCGTGAACGCTGCGGATGTAACAGATATTAAATCGGTCAGCCAGCCGATTTTTTTAGGACTTGTTGAAAGAATCGTTGCTGGCTTGCGCCGCCGGCGATAAACTCCGCCCATGTCGCAAACGGTGCTTGAACCCGGAACCTCGGGGGTGACGGTGGATTCAAAATATCTGACGGCCTACCGTTGCATGTTGCGCGCGCGGTTGCTGGATGACAAGTTCGCCGCGCTTTATCGGGCCGGGAAAATCCACGGCGGCGTCTTCCTCGGCCGCGGGCAGGAAGCCTTGAGCGTGGCCATTGGCCTGACGCTCCAGAAAACCGATGTCTTTGCCCCGCTGATCCGCGATGCCGCCGGCCGGCTCGCGTTTGGCGAAACGGTGGCGGACGCGGCGCGCACCTACCTCGGCTCGTCGCTCGGCCCCATGCGCGGCCGCGATGGCAATGTCCACCGCGGCCGGCCGCGCGAAGGTTATCTGCCGATGATTTCCCACCTTGGCGCGATGATTTCCGTGGTGAACGGCGTCTTATTCGCGCGTCGGATCAAAGGCATTTCCGGTTGCGTCGGCGCGGTGACGCTCGGCGAAGGGGCCACGTCCACCGGCGCATTTCACGAAGCGCTGAATCAGGCCGCCGTCGAAAAACTACCGCTCGTGCTCGTGGTGGCGAATAATCAATTTGCCTATTCCACGCCCAACACCCGGCAATTCGCCTGCGACGATCTGGCCGACAAAGCCGTCGGTTATGGCGTAGAATCACACTCGGTGGATGCCACGGATTTGTCGGCGTGTCTCAAAACTTTGGACACCGCCGTCGCCCGCGCCCGCGCCGGTCACGGTCCGCAATTGGTCGTGGCCCATTTGCTCCGACTCTGCGGCCACGGCGAACACGATGACGCCGGCTACATTCCGCCGGCGTTGAAAAATTCTGCGCTCGGACGCGATTGCCTGAAAGTGGCGGAGGATTTTCTGGTCGCCCACAAAATGGCCGACGCCGCGCAGCTTGCCGTCTGGCGCAGCGAGACGGTCCGCGAAATCGAGGAAGCCGTCGCGCCCGTCCAGCGCGAGCCGGCACCCGATCCGTTCAAGGAAGATTGGCGCGCATTGGCGTCGGAACATCTGAACGAAGGGCACCGCGAATGAAAAAACTGAAGGAAGAATTCAGAATGAAGAATGAAGAATCACGTTCAGTGTGCGGCGTGGCTGCGTTTTTTCATTCATCATTCATCATTCATCATTCATCATTTCCCTTGTGAGCCTCACCTATCTTGATGCCATCCGCGAAGCCCAGGCGCATGCCCTGCGCGATGATCCGCGCGTTTTCATTTATGGCCAGGACGTGGCGGCGTTTGGCGGCGCGTTCAAGGCCACGAAAAATCTGGCGGTGGAATTTCCCGGCCGCGTATTCGACGCGCCCATTAGCGAGGACGCCATGATCGGTATGGCGGTCGGCGCGGCGATTGAAGGCATGCGGCCGATCATCGAGATGCAGTTCGCTGATTTTTCCACCGTTGGCTTTAATCAAATTGTCAACCAAGCTGCGACGTTGTTCTGGCGCACGAATGTGCCGTGCCCCATCACCGTGCGATTGCCATTCGGCGGCACTTCGGGCGGCGGGCCGTTTCACAGCCAGAGCATCGAGGCGATTTATGCGCATTATCCGGGCCTGGTGGTGTTGACGCCGGCCACGGTTGAGGACGCTTACAGCATGTTAATCGAGGCCGTGGCGATTGACGACCCGGTGATTTTCTGCGAACACAAATTTCTCTATCGCCATCTCAAGGCGGAAAAATTGCCGAGCGAAGCGCTGCCCATCGGCAAGGCGCGCATCGCCCGCGAAGGCCGCGACCTCACCATTGTCGCCTACAGCGCGATGGTCCATGACGCGCTCGAGGCGGCGGCTGAATTGGCGACCGAAGGCTGGGAAGTGGAAGTGGTGGATTTGCGTTCCGTCAAACCGCTCGATACGGACACGGTCATTGCCAGCGTCGCGCGCACTGGTCGGCTGCTGTGCGTGGGTGAGGCGTTTCCGTGGGGCGGGGTCACCGCCGAAGTCATCGCGCGCGTTTCCTCGGAAGGTTTTGGTTTGCTGGATGTGCCGCCGCAACGGCTCAACGCCAAGGACACGCCGATTCCGTATCATCCCAATTTGTGGCTGGCGCACCGGCCCACGCCGCAGACCGTCGCCGCCGCCGCCCGGAACATTTTACGCCAATAAATTTATGCCGCAGGTTCCCATCATCATGCCGCAGCTCGGCGAATCCATCGCCGAGGCCCGCATCGTCAATTTTCTCGTGCAGCCCGGCGACAATGTCGAGGCCGACCAGGATTTGATCGAAGTGGAAACCGACAAGGCCACTATGACCGTCGCCTCGCCGTGCAAAGGAAAAATTGAAAAATTTTCCGCGCACCTCAACGAAAGCTACGCCGTGGGCGCCGTGCTCGGGCAAATTGAGGTTACCAAAGAAGAAGCCGCGCATCTGGGTTTGGATGTTTCCGCGCCGGGAAAAACTTCCGAAACGGAACACGTTTCCAAATCCGCGCTGAACGCGACGAACAAAAATCGCGTGCAGCCCACCGTGCGCGGTTTGCCCGTCCCGGCGAATGCCAAGGGCGCGAGCTATCTTTCGCCCCGACTTCGCGCCCGTATGGACGAACTCGGTCTGCACGCCGCCGACCTCGCGGGCGTCGCCGGCAGTGGCGCGGCCGGCCGCGTGACCGTTGAAGATTTCGAAAAATACATCGCGAGTCTGGAAAAACACAAGATGACCGGCGCGTCTTCCATGCGCGTGGCGGTGGCTGACGCCATGCGCCGCAGTTGGACGCGTCCGCTCGCGACCGTCGGTTTGCCCGTGGTGCTCGACGCCGTGCTTGCGCATCGCAAAGCCTGTTCGCCCAAGCCCGGTCCCGCGCTTTACGCCTTGCGCGCCTTAGCCCTCGCCCTTTCCGAAAATTCCGCCGTCGCCGGCCGACTCGTTGGAAATAAAATTGTCCATCCGAGTTCCATCGACGTTGGTTTCGCCGTCGAAGCCGAGGACGGCGTGCTCGTGCCCGTGTTGCGCGGCGCGGATAAAAAGCCGTTGAAAGAACTCGTCGGTCGCTACGATGAGCTCGTGGAGTTGGCGCGTCAGCGCAAATTGCCCGCCGACGCCACCGGCGGTTCCGTCGCCACCGTGACGAACTTTGGCACGTTCGGTTTGATCTGGGCCACGCCGATTCCGCTGCCGGAACAGACCATTGTGCTCGGCCTCGGTGCCGGCCGCAAAATGCCGCATTGGGACGAGGCCAAAGGCCAGTTCGTGCCGGTCATGGAAGCGTATCTTACGTTGAGTTTCGACCATCGCGTGCTCGACGGCGGCGCCGCCGGCCGCCTGCTCCAACGGATTGCGCAGTTGATAAGCGAACCCGAGAAGTTGTGACGGAGCGCGCCGCCGAGCCACGCTCCCTTCATTGAATCCAACTCGTATACGCTCGTTCGCCGAAGTATTCGTAGCCTTTGCTTTCATACGCCGTGCCCGAAACGAGTGCGTGAATGAAGCCGTTGCGCTCGACCTGAACCGTATGGAAAATTTTCCGGTCCGGATTTTCCTTGAGTAGAAATTCAATTCGCCCATCAAGTGCGGAAAAAGTTTCGAGTTCGCTATTCGTCCGGCTCAGGAACTTGAATTGCGCGCCGAAGTCACCGAGCATCGCGTGACTGCGACCCCACGTTCCGCCGTTTTCGCTTACAAACGTCTTGCCGTTAAGCAATCCCAAATAATCTTGATACGCTAGCACGCAGAGATGATTTTCGCCGGAAGCCAGCAGCCAGTTTCTGATTTTATCCGCGTGCAGTTTTGAATCGTAGCCGTAATTGCTGTCGAGGAACGCGATGCGCTTCACGTCGTCGGGAATTTTTTCCGCCACGTTCAGATAACCAAAAATCAGGCTGCCGCCGCCGCTGTGGCTGGCGAGCACCACTTCGGTTTTGCTCGCGGAAAAAATCCCGCGTACGCCATCGAGAATTTCCGCGATTCTCCGGTCATTGTGTGCCTTGCGCCACGTGGGCCAGCTTTTCGTGCCCGCTTCCAGATACGCCACCACGATGGTTTTCTCCGTCATGACGTGTCGCAGCCATCGCGTCTGCGCGCCGATGTGCTGGATGTCAAAATGCCAGTCGTCGTTGGTGCCAATTTTTTTGCCGATGGTCTGCTCAATCGTGTTGCCGTTCGGCAGGGCGAAGAATACCAGCAGCACCGGCTTGCTCGCTGCGGAAGTTTCTCGTGCCGGAGCGTTGATGAGAATCCGCGCCTCGTCCGGCAGTTGAATCTCACGAATCATCTCGCTGAAATTCGTGCTGGCTGAAAATTTCTGCGGCCACGGCAGATTTATTTTTTCGCTGACGACGGGCAATGGCGTCGGTGGATTCGTCGCATAGGTCGCATGGGTCACCACGCCTTCATCACTGATAAGCCCGCACAACTTCGGATCAGCGAGCACATCCGCCACAGTTTTCTTTTCACCATTCACCAGCATGGTCTGCGCAACCAGCCGGATGCCGTGACTGTAATCCACCCACGCGGTCGTGTGGCCGAGGTAAAGCGGTTGGATTGCCAGACCGTTCGTCTGATGCCAGCCGTAAATCGCCACTTTGTTCGTCACCGTCGCCATTCGCGCCGAAATCACCACGTCCTTCTTGTCCCCGGCCATGAGTGCGCCGAGTAGATGTGAATTCGTCAGAGCCAGCCGCTGCGTCCGAATCGTCTCGTTGATTTGTGCGAAGACCGGAACCGTCGTCATCGCCGCCGTTGGTGGAATCGGTGAAGGCGTGAGCTTTACTTCCGCGGCCGCATAAATTGCATCCACCATTTTGCGCGTCGGCAAAATGCAGCCGAGCTGGTCCGCGATGCGTTGGGCGGTGTTGGGGGAAACGGGCGCGAGGAAATAATCGTCACTTGAACCGACCGCGAGATAATCCGGAGCGACGAAAAACGTGCCGACGTTGGTTTTACCCTCGAAAACATTGGTGACGGTGACGAGGCAAAACTTTCGCTGGAACGTCGGAATGTTGCCGGCAAAAACTGTTTCCATCACCGCCTGCTCACGCTGGGCGAAATCCAGTGCCCAGATTTTCTTGATGAAGTCGCTGCCGTCGGGTGCGTTGTTGGCGCGCGGCGGCAACGGGAGAGTTTGGGCAGCCACGCTGCTGCCCAAACAAATCAGAGCGATTTGCAGCAGCGTTTTCTGATGGCGGTTCATACGGCAGTTCCTTTTGACATTGGCGCATCTGGATTGTTGCAGCAAAAGCTCCAGAGGGCTGGAGCAGTCCAGGACGCTGCGCGTCTTTTGGTCGTCCTCGTGCCGCGCGAAGCGTCTTGGAATGCGGCAGCCCTCTGCCGCTTTTCCACGACTTCATCCAAGACCACCAAAGCTCAAACGTCCTTGCGCGGAAACAGCGGCGCGGGTTCGCCAATCGTCTGGCCGGCTTGCAATCCTCCCCACGTCGCATCAGCGAGTTTATCCGGCGAGCCTGTCAAACCGAGTTGCGCATAAATTTTCGTCGAAGTTTCCGGCAGAAATGGGTTCAGCAAAACGGCGAGCACGCGGCAGGACTCGGCGAGGTTATACAAAACTTCATCCAGCCGCTGTGCCTGCGCCGGATCTTTCGCCAGTTTGAACGGCGCGGTTTCATCCACAAATTTGTTCGCGCGGTTGACGAGTCCCCAGATGCTTTGCAGCGCGGCTTGGAGCTGGCTTTGCTTAAACAACGCGCGGGTTTCATCCGCCGCCTTCGCCGCATCCGCCGCAAGCTCATCTGATTTCGCCGGAACAATTCCGTTGCGATAGCGCTTGAGCATCGAGAGCGAGCGGTTGACGAGATTGCCGAGGCCGTTCGCGAGTTCGGCCTGATAGCGTGAGCCAAAACCGGCGTCGGTCCAGTTACCGTCCGGGCCGATGTCCAGTTCGCGCAACACGTAAAAACGAAACGCGTCCAGGCCCCATTCGTTGATGACCGCGATCGGATCAATGATGTTGCCAGTGCTTTTGCTGATTTTTGCGCCGTCCTTTTGCCACCAGCCGTGAACGAGAATCTGTTTCGGCAGCGGCAGGCCCATCGCCTTCAGCATGATCGGCCAATAGACCGCATGAAATTTTAGAATATCTTTGCCGATGACGTGAATGTCGGCCGGCCAAAGCCCGAGCGCAGCATGTGCGTGAGCGATGCTGGCGTAGTTCACCAGCGCGTCGAACCAGACGTAGGTCACGAACTCCGGATCGAAGGGAATGGGGATGCCCCAGTTCAGGCGCGCGACGGGCCGCGAGATGCAAAGGTCTTCGAGCGTATTGTTTTTAAGGAAGCCGAGCACTTCGTTGCGCCGATAGGATGGCGTGATGAAATCCGGATTGGTCTCGATGTAATCGATGAGCCATTGCTGATGCGCGCCGAGCTTGAAGTAATAATTGTCTTCCTTGAGTTCCGCCACTTCGCCGTAGCTTGCATCGAACTTGCCGTCGGGCAGGCGATCTTTTTCCGTGAGGAACGTCTCTTCTTTCGCCGAATAAAAACCGGTGTAGGTCGCCTTGTAAAAATGACCGGCAGCATTCAGCTTGGAAAGCGTGGCCTGCACGAACTCTTTGTGCCGCGGATCGGTGGTGCGGACAAAGTCGTCATTCGTCAGCTCCAATTTTTTGGCAAACGCCTGCCAGTCCGCCGCGAGTCCGTCGCAATATTCCTGCGGATTTTTTTTCTCCGCCTGTGCCGCCTGCTGGACCTTCTGGCCGTGTTCGTCGAGGCCGGTCAGAAAGAAAACTTCCTGGCCGAGGCTGCGGCGGGCACGCGCGATGACATCGGCAATAATTTTTTCGTAGGCATGGCCGAGGTGCGGCTGCCCGTTGACGTAATCAATCGCCGTGGTGATGTAAAACCGTTTGCTCATTCTTGAACCGGCAGTTTGGCGCACAATCGGAGTAATGGCAAACGGGAATCAAAGTGGGAATTCCTTGCGTGTCCTCCCGATTGCGTCCGGAATTAATCCCAGTCACCCTGCTGAGCTATCGAAGGGGCTTCGCAACATAAACTAATTCTCAAAAAAATGTTGACTAATAACTGCGGTTTCGGAACAATCACACTCAGTAGTTGAGGCGCAAACAAAGTTTTAAAAGCACAAGTCAGCCATAATTCAGCAGTCATAAATCCAACATGAAAAAAGCACTTCTTACCATTGTTTCTGGTGTGGTTTTTGCCACCGGCATCGCGTCCGCCCAAACCACGTTCACAGCATTTCTTTCAGGGCTGGGGGAAAATCCACCGAATGGCTCGCCCGCCACGGGATTTGGCACCGTGGTGCTAAATGCGGCGCAAACCCAGATCACCGTGGATGAAAGCTGGAGCGGATTAGTGGCGCCCGCGACCGCCAGCCATATTCACAGTCCCGGTGGCGTTGGCACGAATGCGCCGGTGGTATTCCCGTTCTCGGGTGTGCCGGCGGCAACGGCCGGAGCCATCCCCGAGCAAACCTTCGCGATTAATTCCACGCAAGTCGCCCAACTTTTCGCGGGATACATGTATATGAATGTTCATACCTCCGCGTTTCCGGGCGGTGAAATCCGCGGACAATTGCTGCTGGCGCCTGTTCCCGAACCGGGCACGCTTGCGCTGGCTGGAGTTGGCGCTGCGAGCCTTGGCTTCCTGGCTCGTCGCAAAAAGAACGTGATCAAGGCATAAGCCGCCGGTTTGAATAATTCAAAGCGCGAAGTCTGTTTAGACTTCGCGCTTTTTCATGTGCGGTAAAATAGTCGCGCAACGAACGCACATTAATTCAACGTTGGGATGAAAGTATTTCCAATCATCATCAGTTTGATCATGGCGACGATGGCTCCGCGTGCCGGGGCGGTAGAGAATGCGGTTCACGTCGGGCGGAGCGCTGCTGGTCAGCTAAAATTTCAAATCAACTTCCCGCTGCCGTTCGAGTTGTTGCCTTCCATTTTTCCCGGCAAACCCGGCTATGCCACCGGTGATCTGGGCATTCACGCGAATGACGATGAAGACGTGGCCAACGATTTTTATCTATTGTCTCCCGCGTGCGACTTGCGTTTCATTCTGGCGGCCGAAACACCCGGCATGGAAGTTTGGAACGACACCGGCAGTGGTTACATGGCCATTGGCGGAGCGTTTTACATTGGCCAGCCGTTTTTTGATACGCATCCGCTTTGGAACCTCATTACGGGCACGCCCGGCAATACCTATTCAGTGACGCTGAAGCTGCACGATGTGAACGGCGTTTACTCCGACAGCGAACCGTTTGAATTGAGCTTCACGCCGGTGGATTTTCATCCAGTGCTCAACCTGACGCAGCTCAGTGTGCAGCGCGTGACGCTAGCATGGACCACCGATGCCAACGGCTGGATTCTGGAATCATGCACCGCACCTGCCGGATCGAACTGGAATACGATCGCCAATCTTCCAAGCCTGAACGGAACTAACTTCACTTTGGATCTCGCAAGCACCAATGCACAACAGTTTTTCCGGCTGCGCACGCCGTGAACCTCGGCTGAATCAGCCGATTAGCTCTGTCGGAAAAGTCATTTCAGCAAATTCGTTTCGGAGTTCAGCCGCGGGAGATATTTTTGTCCGGCCAGCGGCGAGAGCAAGTCGGGGTGGGCATCGTTCGTTTGCGCCGAGCGGACGCGGGCTTCGAGCAACCCCAGTTGCGCGAGCGCATTTGTCGAATCCGGCAAGGCTTTGATGGCTTCGTGCAAATGTGCCAGCGTGGCGGCGGCGCGATCTTGCAAATGATAACGGGCATAAAGTTCCGCCAGCGCAAATTCCGAAGCGAGTGCGTCCGGCGCAAGAGCATGCGCACGGTCGAATTGTTCGATGGCTTGAACCGGCATGCCGGCTTGTTGGTAGGCAAAACCAAGCAGGTAACAGGCGCTCGGCTCATCCATCGGCCCCCAAATGCTCAACATTAATTTCAGATTACTCATCGTGCCGATTTCTTCGGCGAGCCGGCTGGCGTTTTCCAGCGACATGGGGGTTCCGGCTTGAAGATTTGCGTTGCCCAATAAATTCAGCTGTGCCGCCAGGTTGTTGGTGTTCAATTGCAACGCCTGCGTGAATCTTTTTTGGGCTGCTGCCAGGCGACCATTTCGCTGTAGTTGTGCGCCCCAGTCGTCCAGTGCCAGGGAATACCATTGGCGGAGCAAGTTTATCTGGCCGGGCAAAACGGCCCCCAAAAATAAACAGCGCGGGGCCAATTTTTCAACCGGCGAGGTCGCGGGTTCCGCGAGCCTGGAAAGTAATTCCATTCGCGGCGTGAGTTCGTCCCAGAATTTTTCGTTTTGTGCGATCATGGTGGCCGTCAGCAGCGGTGGTGTGAATGAGCGAGCCGGCAGTCGTTTCATTTCATAGACCAAGCCCACGGGCTGCTGATGGAACACTTCAAAAAAATAACCAAAGCTCGGATGGATGTAGAAAACACGGTTGCTTTGCGAAAGTTTGTCCATCACGGAAAACATTTCTGCCGGTCCCAGCTCCGTTTCTGGTTTGGCCGCCAAGGCGTGGTCCGCATGTAGTCGTTGCCAATGCTTACGATAGGCGGGCATGGGCAACATCGCGATATCCAACGGCACGCAGTCTGATTGTGCCGGATGTGTTGCCAAGGCTGCTTGCAAAACGGATAGCTTGTTTGGAAAATCGCTGACGACGATGCCGCCGCCCGGCGGCAAACTCCGCAGCATTGCGTCACCGATCTGTGTCAGCGGCTGGCGGTTGGCCAAACAGACCGCAGGCAAATTGCGAATCACCAGACCGAACAGCCCCAGCGCGAACACGGCGGATAAAACCGGAAGCGAGGCGCGTTCCAGCCAAATGACGACGTCTTCACGGAATTTCCGCCGGCGTCGGATTTTGTCCCGCGGTAAAAAAATCAGCAGCAGGTTGCCGGCGAGAAATCCAATGCCGAGCGCATTCAAATAATCAAACGTCAATAAAGGCAGCGAAAGGCTGGCTTGCTGGGCCAACCGCTGGCGCGGACCGAAGGTTGGATCAAACGCAAGCCAGAGGCAGAACAGCAACAGGCCCGCGCGCACGAACCGGAAAATCCAGAGAATTGTCCGGTTCAGTTTGGACAGGATTTTGGTATTCTCACTTTTGAACCGCAACAGCATCGCCAACAGTGGCAGCAGAAAAAACAGGATTGCCGTCATCGCCATGAACCGATTAATTACCCAAAACTGGCTGTAAATACCGAATAATGTGCTTTTGCTTTCCCGCAGGGAGTGCCGCCATGAGTCAGTAAAACTCCAAGGTGAATCAAGCCGAAAACTATTCGCGACAGGCAACACGGCGTAGACGGAAAGGCCTGCCAAACCATAAGCGGCCAAAGTCAGCAGGAGCTTCAGGTTGACGATCCGCTTTTTGAGCAACCACGCCAGCGTCAGGAGAAACAGGGGCAAAGTGATTTGCATCACCCAGTTTTCCGCCACGCCCAGGCCGCACAAAAAAGCCGCGCCCCGCAGCCAGCGGAGTTTTTTCACGGCGGCATATTCCAAACCACACCAGATCACCGACACCAGCAATAACAGGCCGAGCATCTCACCGGTAGCCGCCGTGGCGTCCTGCCAGAAATTAAATTCCAGCCCGCACGCCACCACGGCGAGCAACAACGGCAGTTTTCCTCGCCAGCCTTGGAGCGTTTCGAGTGGCCGGATCCACGGCAGCAATTCCAGCGACCGCACCAGAATGCCCAGTGTCGCCGCGCCGCAAAGGGCGGAAAATATATTTAGTCCTGCAGGCACCCACGCTTCGGGCAACCACCGCAGGGGCAGGGTGAGCAGCCAGAGCACCGGCTGGCTCACCATGGGCATCCAATCCCAGCCGGCCAATTTAGCCGTGAGCGTCAGGCTGTTGAAAGTGACCCCACGGCTCAAAGTGACGCCGTAAAGCAGCAACGCTCCGAGCGCGATTTGAAATGGAAAGCGGTGAGCCAATTTGGGCATGGCGGAGGATTGAATCGGCATGAGCAAAAATAAAGAAAAAATGCCCGCAGCGGATTTTTAATTTTTTATGCAGCCAATATCTTTGCGGCAAGTTTACTGTTCATGCAGCCCACGCGCGCCTCAATGCGCTTGCCGCAAGGGGCGTTCGTGCTACCATGCTGGCCGGCTGTCGCGGAAAACCAGCCACGAACAAACACCGCATGAATCCAGAACTTTCTCATTTCGCCGCGCGTCTGCGCGAGTTCATTGCCAAAGGGCAATCCGCTTTCGACCATCAAGCATTTTCCGGACTGGCGCTGGAACTTTTCTCGCTTCAATTCAAATCCAATCCCGCCTACCGAACCATCTGCGAGTCGCGCGGGTTGACGCCGGGGACGGTGAATCAGTGGACGCAAATTCCCGCCGTGCCCACCGCCGCCTTCAAAGAATTGGAGTTGACCAACCTCGCGCCGGACGAACGCACCGCCGTTTTTCATTCCAGCGGCACAACCGGGCAAAAGCCCAGCCGCCATTTTCACAGCGCCGAATCGCTGGCGGTTTATGAGGCGTCCTTGATTGCCTGGTTCCTTGAAAATATTCCGCCGGATTTACGGTTTGCAATTTGCAATTTGTGGTTGGTTTGTCTGACGCCGCCACCAACTATGGTGCCGCATTCCTCGTTGGTTCATATGTTTGATGTGGTGCGCCGCGAATATGCCTTGCCAGCTTCTGTATTCTTCGGACAGCTTGCCGGAGATGGTTCGTGGACACTTGATTTTGTTGCTACTTATAATCAATTGAAGGCGGCCATCAATTCGAGACAACCGGTCATCATGCTGGGCACGGCCTTTTCCTTTGTTCATCTGCTGGACTATCTGGCTTCCAAAGACCTCGTTTTCAATCTGCCGGAAGGTTCGCTGGTGATGGAAACCGGCGGCTACAAAAATCGTTCCCGTGTTTTGCAGAAGGCGCAATTGCACGCGCTCATCACCGAACGGCTCGGCGTGCCGCGCAAAAACATCCTTTGCGAATATGGTATGAGCGAATTGAGTTCGCAGGCGTATGACGCTGAAATGAATAATTCAACATTAAAAATTCAAAATTCCGAACGGCCGTTCCGCTTTCCGCCCTGGGCCCGCGTGCAAATCATTTCGCCGGAAACCGGCCGCGAAGTGGCCGAGGGCGAAACCGGCTTGATTCGCGTGCTCGATTTGGCAAACGTGTTCTCCGTCGCCGCCATTCAGACCGAAGACCTCGGCGTTCGCCTGTGTGATGGTTTTGAACTGGTGGGGCGCGCCCAACTGGCCGAGCCGCGAGGCTGTTCCTTGATGAGCACATGAACTTACCCAATTATTTTTTCGCCGACTTGCCGCCCGAAGCGGTGCAGTCATCTGCCATGATCGAAGCTGCGTGCGACACGCTGAAGCGCAATCGCGAAAAGTATCTCCAGCCGCGCACGACGGAAGAGATCGTGAAAATTCTTTGTGAGGTCGCAACTGAATGGCAGCAGCCGGCAAATAAATTTCGCAAGCTGGCGCTCGATCTCGGTCCGGCGGCTACAGGCTTTTCCAAAGCGATTCTGGAAAAGGGCCTGGACGATTTTTTCGGCCGTTTCACACCCGAAAATTTTCAGGCGCTGCTGGAACAGGAACTCGGCCACGCACAGCGGCTGGATCAGTTTGTGGCTGATGCCAGCGAAAAACAGCATTGCAAAGCAATGGTTCATGGACCGCAATTTCTTGTGCATATCGCCGCGGGCAATTTGCCTAACCCTACGCTGATGAGCCTCACGCTGGGATTGCTCACGCGTTCGGCGCAGTTTGTGAAATGCGCCAGCGGCGCGGCGCTTCTGCCCCGTCTGTTTGCCCATTCCATTTACGAATTGGATCACAAATTGGGCGCGTGCCTGGAAATCGCCGAATGGCGGGGCGGAAACCGCGAATTGGAAATGGTTCTGTTTGCCCATGCCGATTGTCTGACGGCGACGGGCAACGATGAAACCCTGGCGGCGATTCGCGCGCAACTGCCGGCGAAGGTGCGGTTTCTTGGCTACGGCCAGCGCGTGAGTTTTGGTTTTGTGACGCGCGAGGTGCTGCGCGACGAGACCATTGCCGAGATTGTTTCGCACGCGGTAGACGACATGATTGCTTGGGATCAAAATGGCTGCCTTTCGCCGCACGTTTTTTACGTCGAGGAACGCGGCGCGGTGGAGTCGGATAAATTTGCGCAACTGCTCGCGGTCGAGCTGGCGAAACGCGAAGCCACTGCGCCGCGCGGAAAAATTCCCGTGGAAGCGGCGGCGGCGATTGCGTCGAAACGTTCGATTTACGAAACGATCGCCACGCACCGCGCCGATGCAAAAATTTGGTCGAGCCAGAATTCCACCGCGTGGACCGTGGTGTTTGAACATGACGTGCGCTTCCAGTTTTCCTGCCTGAACCGTTTTGTTTACGTCAAGCCGGTGCCTGACGTAAATGCTGTGATGCAAGGCGTGGATGAACTTTATGGAAAAGTTTCCACGGTAGGCGTGGCCGCGCCGCCCGAAAAAATGAAAGAACTGGCGCTGCGATTCGCGCGCTGGGGTGCGACGCGGATTTGTCCGCTCGGCCAGATGCAGAACCCTCCGCTAACCTGGCGGCATGATGGCCGGCCGGCGCTGGGCGATTTGATCATCTGGACCGATTTTGAATTATGAAAATGGAATTGCGAAAAACATTTCAGTTTGAAGCGGCGCATTTGCTGCCGCATTTGCCGAAGGCGCACAAATGCCGCCGGCTGCACGGCCACAGCTTCAGCGTGGAAATTGTCGTGACGGGCGAGTGCGATCCGAAGTTAGGCTGGCTGATGGATTACGCCGACATTTCCGCCGCGTTCAAACCGATCTGGGAAAAGCTGGACCATTATTATCTCAACAAAATTCCCGGCCTAGAAAATCCGACCAGCGAAAATGTCGCGGTCTGGATTTGGAAAAAGTTGAAACCGAAGCTGCCGCTGCTCACGGAAATCGTCGTGGCCGAGACTTGCACGGCACGGGCAGTTTATCGCGGCGAATGATCACGCTTTCGCTTGGTGCATTTCTTCATGAACCTTGGCGACGCCTTTCACCAGCGCGTCCCAATCCGCTTCATTCGTTTCCCAGCCGGCGCTGAAACGCACGACGCGCATGGCCTGCGCCGTTTTCACACCCATCGCCGCGAGCACATGCGACGGCTCTTCCTTGCCGGTCGTGCAGGCGGAACCCGTGGATACGGCGAAGCCGGCTTTGTCCAGGCGCACCACCCATTGATGCTTGCGGTCGCCTTCAGGCATCAAAGCGGAAACGGTGTTCCACAAACGCGGCACGTTTTGGCCGATGATGCTCGCGCCGGGCAGCGTGCGCAGCAGCTCGCGCTCAAAATTATCGCGCCACACGCCGCGCAATAAATGCTGGCTGTGCGAAATTTGCTTCTCGCGCACGTCAAGCGCGGCCATCATCGCCGCGATGATCGCCACGTTTTCCGTGCCGGCCCGTTTGCCGCCTTCCTGCTTGCCGCCGTGGAGCAGCGGGGTGATGGATTTGCGGTGTGGAATTTTTAAAAAGCCCACGCCGCGCGGCCCGCCAAATTTGTGCGCCGCGCCGCTGACGAAATCGCATTCGCCCAATCCTTTCAGTGGCATCTTGCCGATGAACTGCACCGCGTCGGTGAAGAACGGCACTTCGTAAGCCTTGCAGATTGCGTGGATTTCGCGCCACGGCTGGATGACGCCGGTCTCATTGTTCGCCGCCATCACGCTGATCAGGCCCGGACGGTTGTCCGCCATTTCGGAGGTGATCCAATCCATGTCCACCACGCCGTCACGCGTGACGGGAATCAATTTCGCCCGCTTGCCAAAATAATGTTTCGCCGAATCGTGGACGCACGGATGCTCGATGGCCGAAATCCAGATTTCGTCTTTTTCCCCGAGCGTTTTGGAGAAATGATGCGTGACCATGTTGTTCGCCTCGGTCGCGCCGCTGGTCCAGATGAGGTCGAGCGGATGGCAGCCGAGAAACGCCGCGAGCTTTTCGCGCGCATCGGCGAGCGCGATGCTGGCGCGCGTGCCGGCTTGGTGCATGGACGACGGGTTGCCGCCGATTTTCTCGGTGACATTCAGCCAGGCTTCGCGCGCCTCGCGCATCACGGGCGCGGTGGCGTTGTAATCGAAGTAAATCATCGGCCTGACAGCATACTTTTCACGGCGGCGCTGGCGAGTTTTTTATGGGCGCTCGAAAAGGCGAGTTTTTCAAATTCCGCCGGTTTGAGCCAACGGCCTTTTGCCCGCCCCGGCCGTTTCTTTAATGAAACAGAATATGCTGCGAGCGTGATGCGGTAGCGCGTGATGGAATGTTTGAATGTGCGCAGCGGCTGAACCGTGCTTGGCTTAACACCAAAATGAGTTTGGAAAGCCGTCTTCGCATCCGTTTTTATGTCCGTGATTTCTGTATTGGGAAATTCCCACAGATGGGCGTTCACCACGCCCGCTGGTCTTTGCTGGACGAGAAACTTGCCGCCGCACTCGACGGCAAAGGCGATGAAATGCTGCGCCGTCGCCGCCTCGCGCTTGCCGAGATTCGGCAATTCAGCCGCACGATTTTCCTTGAACGCCACGCAGAGTTTTTTCACCGGGCAAATCAGGCATCGTTGATTTCGCGGCGTGCAGATGAGCGCGCCGAGTTCCATCAGGGATTGGTTCAGGTGTGAGCAGTTGGGTTTTAAATTTTTAGTTTCAAATTTTGAAATTCCTACCAGTTCTGTTGCCAGTTGCCAGAGCCGCGCGTTCGTGATTTTTTCTTTTGGGTTTTCCGCGATACCAAAAATGCGGGTCAGCACGCGGATAACGTTGCCGTCGAGAATCGGCGTGGGTTGGTTGAAGGCGATGCTGCAAATTGCGCCGGCGGTGTAACGGCCGATGCCGGGCAACGCGAGAACATCATCAAAATCATCGGGAAACTGGCAGGTGGAATTACCGTGTTCCACTTTCCGCGTTCCGCTTTGCACGATTTGTTGCGCGGCCTTTTGCAGATTGCGGACGCGCGAGTAGTAGCCGAGGCCTTCCCAGAGCTTGTGAATTTTGGCCGATGGCGCTCGGGCGGCGGCTTCGATGGTCGGCAGTTCGCGCAGCCAGCGTTCCCAAAACGGAATCACCGTTTTAACCTGCGTCTGCTGCAGCATGATTTC
>CAISEZ010000067.1 GCA_903884535.1 uncultured Verrucomicrobia subdivision 3 bacterium | reverse complement strand
CGTGAAGCTCGGCGTTTATGAACAGAACATCGGCCTGAAATACGGCCAGCCGCGGCGCTGATTAATTTCCCGCCGCCAGCTTCAGCGCGATTTCTTTTTCGATTTCGTGGACCATGTCCAGATCGGTCAGGCCCCATTTGCTGCGGGCCTGCACATCCACCTGCGTGGTCTTCGGGTCAATCGCTTCGACGCGCACCCAGACTTTCTTGTCGTTCACGCGGCCTTCCACGGAGCGGACGGCGTTGGTGTTGTCGTGCGGAATGAATTCGGTGATCATCACGCCGTTGTTTTGGATGACCTGCACGGAGGCGGTGTAAACCTGGTCCAGCGTGCGGGCGTAGCGGCCGGCCACGGTGTCTTTGCTCCAACTGGTGGCGAAAGTGTGCGTGTCGCTGACGGTGCTGGCGCAACCCATGGCGAACAGACCGAGCGCGGCGGACAGGGCGAAAATTGATTTCTTCATAGCCAGACAATGCAACCGCGAAAAGCCGCGCGCGTCAAGCACGTTTCACAGTTTCCTTGGTGAAAATAATGCTTGGTAATATCCGGCAATGGGCGTAAAACCAAACCTGTCAGCGAAGGCGTTTTGCACAAATGGAGAAAATCTGAATGCAAAATATTTTGTGGCTTTGGCTTTGGTCGCAACGAAAAAAGCTTTGACTGATAACGGGAAATAAATTCTATGAGATTAATCCGCGCTTTTGCAGTGACAGTTCAATGCTGTGTGTTTTCAGTTTGCGCTCAGGGAACCTTCCAAAACCTAAATTTTGAGGCTGCATACCCCAATATCCAACCAACGTCGCCACCCGGTTTATATGACGTGACGACAGCGCTTCCGGGCTGGACAGCTTTCTATGGAACCGACCAACAAACGCAGGTGGGGTATAATAACATTTCGACGGGGGCAACCTATATTTTGTTGATAGGCACAAACGACCCGTATTATGTTTCCAGCATTGGCGGGAGATATAGCGTGCTGTTACAAGGGGGTGTCTCCGCAGCGTATGCGGCCATCAGTCAAACCGGTCTTGTGCCAGCCACGGCGGAATCAATTTTATTCAGGGCCAAAGAAGGAGCTGGACCACTAATTCTATCCATGGGCGGGCAGTCGCTTCCTATTTTCGCCGTAGGTTCTGGTTCAAACTATACGCTTTATGGAGCAGATATTTCAGCTTATTCCGGGCAAACGGAACAACTCGAATTTTCTGCTCCGTCAGGATATTTCGCCAACAACAATTGGATGATAGACAACATCCAATTTTCCTCTTCGCCGGTTCCTGAACCAAGTGAGTCGGCTTTGGCCGCCCTTGGCATCTTGCTCCTCGGTTTCCGTCGCTGGAAACATTGAAAAATTTGGTTTGCCTCATCCCGCCGTGGCTGGCCACTGTTCCCACGTTCAGCCATTTTTAAGCCGAGGTTTTTTGAAACTTTCACCGGCCGCCGGTTTTTGAATACCAGAATTTATGCCGCAGTTTTCATACAAAGCCCGCAAACGCTCGGGTGAACTCGTCGAAGGCCAGCTCGAAGTGGCCGACCGCCCGGCGGCGCTGGCGCAAATCCAGCGGCTCGGGCTGTTCCCCATTGCCGTGGAATCGGCCAAGGCCGGCGCGGGAACCACGGCGAAAGCCGGCGCAAAAAATTTCGACTTCGCCGCCCTGCTGCCGCCGTCCATGCGCGCGCAGATGACGCAGAAGCGCAAGCCGAAGTTGCAGGAACTGGCAACGTTCACAACGCAGATGGCGAATCTGCTCAAGTCCGGCATGCCGCTTACGACGGCGCTCACGAGCATGACGCATCTGGAGTCGAAGGGCATTCCGGCGGAAGTCACGCGCGATTTGAAACAGGAAGTGACCGAAGGCCGCGGCCTGTCCGACGCGATGGCGCGGCAGCCGCGCATTTTTTCCGATTTGTATGTGAACATGGTGCGTGCCGGCGAGCAAAGCGGTTCGCTGGTGGAAGTGCTGCGGCGCATGGCCAGCCATTTTCAGCAGTTCGCCGAGGTGCAGGCCAAGTTCAAGTCGGCGATGATTTATCCGGCGATGGTGATCTGCGTGGGCATTCTGCTGGTGATATTTTTCATGACGGTGATGATGCCGAAGTTCATTGATATTTTCCAGGGCTTCAACGTGGAGCTGCCGCTGCCGACGCGGATGCTGATTTATACGAGCAATCTTTTCACGAATTTTTGGTGCATGGTCGTGAGTGGCCTGGTGTTGGTCGCGTTGATAATTTTATTCAAACGCTTTCAAACCAGCCCGGCGGGCGCGCGTAAAATTGATGAATGGAAGATGAATGCGCCGGTTTTCGGCAAGGTGGTTAAAGTAAATTTATTCGGCCAATTTTCGCGCACGCTCGGCACACTGCTGCAAAACGGCGTGCCGGTGTTGCAGGCATTAAAAATCACCGAGCAGGTCATGCCGAATATTTTGCTGAAGGATGCGATCGCCAAAACGCGCGAGCAGGTGACGGACGGCAAGACGCTCGCGCAGCCGCTGGCGCAGAGCAAACTGTTTCCGCAGCTCATGGTGGACCTCGTCCGCATCGGCGAGGAAACCGGCGACGTGCCCGGCGCGCTGAACAATCTCGCCGACACCTACGAGAACGAATTGGAAATCGCGCTGCGCGTGATGTCCGACCTCATCGGCCCCGTGCTGATCATCGTCATGGCGGTCATCGTCGGATTTCTCCTGCTGAGCATTTTCCTGCCGCTGTTCAAGCTCATCGCCTCGATTCACTGATGAATGCTGGAATTGCGAACTGCGAACTGCGAATTGCGAATTGTAAAAAAAATTCGTCATTCGAAATTCGTCATTCGAATTTCCGTCGCGCCTACACGCTGATCGAAATCATGGTCGTCGTGGCCATCATCGGCCTCGTGGCGGCGATGGGGCTGCCGGCCATTTTGAAGGCGGTGCAAAAGGAAGGTATGCGAAAAGCGCTGGGCGATTTGACAGACGTCTGCGCCTCGGCGCGGGCCAAAGCCATTTTCATGAATCAAACGGTCGCCGTGGTGTTTCATCCGGTGGCCCGCACGTTTTCCGTGGAAGGCGGCGGCGCGGCCGGCGGCGGCGTGCTGGTCAGTTCGTCAGCGTTGCCGGACGGCGTGGAGCTGGCGATGCTCGACATCAACATGCAGGATTACGGCGCGTCGGAATGGGCCAAGGTGCGTTTTTTCCCGAATGGCACGAGCGACGAGATGACGCTGGTGCTGCATGACCGGGGCGAGTGGCACAAAATCACGCTGGAATTTTCCACCGGCCTGGCGACGGTCACCGACGTGGACAAATGAAACTTATTTTTTCAACCGCCGGTCGTCGCGCGTTCTCGCTTTTGGAAGTAATGATCGCCGTCGGCATTTTTTTCATGGCCGTGTTTGCGATCCTCGGGCTGGTCTCCAGCGCGCTGGCCAATGCGCGGCGTTTGCAGCGGCCGCTGGTGGATGCCAGCGCGCTCGTCTCCCAGCTCTCGCTCACCAATAAGCTCGTCGAGGGCATTTACACCGGCAACCTCGGCGACATGCTGGGCAAGGCGTATCAGGATTACCGCTACACCGGCGAGATCCGCGAAGTGGGATCGAACCGGCTGTATTCGGCCGACTATGTCATCCAGCCGGCGCGTGGCGGATCGGAAATCATCTCGCGCACCAGCACCTTGTTTTTCCGGCCGCAATCGGATCCCGGCAGTCTGGACGGCGGCAATTTCATCAAATGAAATTTCAAATTTCAAATTTCAAATTTCAAATGGCACCGCGCTGCGGCGGCAATCCTCCGCGCTCCGCCCTCCGCACTCCGCACTGGAACCGCGCTTTCACGCTGGTGGAAATCATGGTGGCCATCGCTATTTTCACGATCGTCATCGGTGCAGTTTATGCAACGTTTGTTTCCATCATGCGCGCCAGTCAGGTCGGCCGCGATGCCGCCGCGCAGGCGCAGCGCCAGCGCATCGCGCTGCGCACGATCGAAGATTCGCTGATGTGCATCCAATCCTTCCAGGCGTCGCAAAAATATTACAGCTTTATTTTGGAGAATGGCGACGCCCCGGTCTTGAGCTTCGCGTCGCGCGTGCCGGAAGTGTTTCCGCGCAACGGCAAATTCGGCGACTTCAATCTGCGCCGCGTGACCTTTGCGCTCGAACCGGCGGACAACGGTGAGAAAAATCTCGTGCTGCGCCAGAATCCCATTTTGATGGACGAGGACGAGGACGAGCAAAAATATCCGCTGGTGCTGGCGCGCAATGTGAAAACCTTTGCCATCGATTGCTGGGACACCAACCAGCTCGACTGGGTGCAGGAATGGAACGACACCAATTCCATTCCGCCGATGCTTCGCGTCGCGCTGGTCATGGGCGGCAACACCGCCGCGGGCAATGCGGCACCGGAATATTCCGTCGTGCGCGCCTTTGCGATGCCGTCGGGCATGATGCCGGCAATTGTGCAAATGGGCAGTGCCTACGGCGGGCCGGGCGGCGGCAATCAACTGCTAAATGGCCTGCTCAAAAAATGAAAATTTTCGTTGCCCAAAAAAATCGCGGCATGGCGGTCATCTTCGTGCTGGTCGCGATCACGGTGCTGTCCATCATGGCCGGCTTGTTCGCGTATTCGATGAAAGTGGAGACGCGGCTCGCGTCCAATGCGAACAACGACGAGCAATTGCTCTGGATCGGCCGCGCCGGCGTGGAGCGGGCGCGCTGGATTCTGGCGTTGGAAGGGCAGGTGCCGTTCACCGACAAAAATCAAATCTGGGCCGGCGGGCCCGGCGAAGGCCCGGAAACTAACAGCGCGCTGAACGGCATTTCGCTGGATGATTTTCCCGTCGGCGAAGGCACGGTGTCGTTGAAAATGACCGAGCTGGAAAGCCGGATCAACGTCAACCGCGCCGACACGCCGCTTCTGACCCAGGTGTTGACGACGATGGGCGTGGACGCCAACGCCATTTCCGTGGTCTCCGATTCCATTCAAGACTGGGTGGACACCGACGACGGCACGCGGCCGGCCGGTGCGGAGAGCGATTATTACCAGGGCATGACGCCTCCGTATTACGCCAAGAACGCGCCGATTGACGACATCTCGGAACTGCTGCTCGTCAAAGGCGTCACGCTGCCGATGTTTTGGGGCGGCAGCTCGACCAACCATGCGGACGCCGCGTTCCAGCATCATCACCTCGGCTTCGGCAACGCGCCCGGCGAGGAGCCGGATTATCCGTTCGGCCTGCACGACGTGTTCACGCCGTTTTCGACCGGCCAGGTCAACGTCAACACCGCCGACGAAAATGTGCTGCAATGTATTCCGCAGTTGGACACGACGAGCATAGAAAATATCATGAAATTCCGTTCCGGCGAAGGCGGCACCGACGGTTCGATGGCGGTTAATAATCTCGCGCAATTGGGTGCCGTGGTTAGCCCGGCGGCGCTGGCGCAGATCAACCGCTACTGCACCGTGCGCGGCAGCACCTACGAAGTCCACGCCACCGCCAAGATCGGCGACTATCACCGCGAATACATCGCCATCCTGTTCCGCAACGGCCCGAACGTGCAGGTCGTCGGCTTCCATTGGAATTGAATTGAATTCACGCCGCCGCCCGCTATCGTTTTGCCATGCGCGCGTTTTTGATTTTGCTGTTCACGCTCGGCTTGCTGGGTCCGGTTCACGCCGCTGATACCGGCGCCGGCGGCAAGGTCGTCAAAGTCCTGTCCCTCTGGCTGGATTTACAGGGTCGCACCGCCAAGTCACCCAGTCTGTTCGACCGCGATGCGTATCAGTTTTATCTGCTCAACCACACCAATGAAATTTCCGCCGTGCGCTACGACGTGCTCTGGTCCGCCGCAACAAACAAGGGCGAAAAATTGATCGTGCGCGCCGAGTTGCGCGGCG
Organism: uncultured Verrucomicrobia subdivision 3 bacterium; assembly: GCA_903884535.1. GTDB lineage: Bacteria > Verrucomicrobiota > Verrucomicrobiia > Limisphaerales > UBA11358 > UBA11358. Next base: position 122,674 of record CAISEZ010000067.1, on the reverse strand, counting down.
TTGGCGCGACTGGCGCGCCCCGGCTGAAAAATCTGGAGGCCGTTGTCACGCCCGGAAATTTCCGGCAGTGGACTTCGCTGACGCTGGGCGGCGCGGACTTTCAGCAATTCGGGTCTGTGGTCGCGTGGCGCGTCACGCTCTGGAATGGCAGCGCGTTGCTCGGCGAACAAAAGTCGTTTCTTTGGTAAAGCCGGCGCATGATTCCCGTCAAAATATTTTGCGCCTGCGGCCAGAAATATTCCTTTGAAGTGGAGCCGCACCACGGCGGAATGCCCGTGGCCGTGGCTTGTCCGGTGTGCAAACGCGACGGCACCGCTGACGCCAATCAAATCATCGCCCGGTATCTGAACACCAAAACCCAACCATTGCCGCCGCCGCGCGTCAATTCGCTGCTCAACGCCGCGCAATCCAATCTGGAGCCGCAGCTCGTGGCTGCGCTCAAGGACGCCATCGTGCAGGAGCTCGCTACGCAGCGCCGCGAACTGCTCGCCGGCCAGCAGGCCGCCGCCGCCGAACTTACCGAACTCGCCCGCCGCCTTGAAGCCGTCCAGGCCCCGATGCTCGAACGGCTTCGCGCCTACGAACAGCGCATCCACGAATTGGAAAACGAACTCGGCGAGCAAACGAAGGAAAACCGTGAGCTGCTGAAATTGAAAATTGAGATGATCCGCAGCCAGATGGAATCCGAACGCAGCCGGGTTAATTTCAATTGAAATTTCCCGTGGTAGCCGGCGTCAGCCAGCTCATTTTGTTCCCCGCATTTTCAGAGCGAACTTACGTTCGCTGCTACTTCGCCGAAGATTTTTTGTCCTGCGCTAGCAGTGCTTTCTCGAAACAGTTCAAGGCCTCGTCATAGCGCCGGAGCTGGTTCAGCAGGCCGCCCTTGTGCAGATAAGCCGAGACAAACGTGCCGTTGGCAACGATGGCGCGATCACAGGACGCAACCGCTTCCTCCATCCGGCCCAGTTTTTCCAGCGCCGCCGCCCGCTTGACCAATGCCTCGGCGTGATTTGGCTGCTTGGATAAAAACAGATCAAAACATTCCAGTGCCTTGAGCGCCTGATTTGCCTCCAAAAATTTCACTCCTTCGTCCAGTTGGCTGGCGGATTTTACGGCGGCAATTTCCGGCAGCATCCGCTGGCCGCCTTCCAGTTCGCGGATGTGCTGTTCCAACTGGCCAACCACATCCAGCAGCCGCGCGTTGGAAGTTTCCACTGCCGCGCGGCCCGGCGCGGCGAGTTGGTGAACCGAACTGGCATTGACCAGATGTGCTTGGTGCTGCGCGGAAATTTCGGCGATCTGCGTGAACGCGCGCCACTGAAAATAAACCATCAGCAGCATGATGCCCAATCCGACCAGCCCGAACGCACCCGCCAGCATCAGCGTCAACTGCTGCGTTTTGCGCGCCGCGTCCACGTCGCTGTTGCGCTGCGCAGTGACGGTCTGTTCGAGCGACTGCAGCCGCGCGGCCAACGATTCCGCATTTTTCCGGGCCTCGTCAGCCGCCGTCAGCCGGTTTTCCTCGACAGCCAGTTGGGTCGCGTGCAGTTGTTCTTGGATTTGAAGATAACCGCTGGCCACCGCGTCAAAATTTGTGCCGGGTGAATTCGTCTGCGCCGGTGCCGGCATCGCAAAAATGGCGGCGGTTACAACCAGTGAAAAAATCAGGCTCAATTTCGTTTTCATCCAAGCGCGGAGCGTGAAGCGTCGGCAAAACGAAGTCAAGCGCGCGGCGGCAGGAGTTATTCGCAATGAGATTTTCCGCCGCGCGGCGAACCACCGGAGCTTTCACTGGGACTTCAAATCAAACTCCAGCCGCGTGCGCGAGCCGGTTTGGACGTTGCGGATTTCCATTTCTTGAAGTTCCCACTGGCCGTTCACTTTCTTGAACGACTTCGGATCAAATTCCTTCAGCAATTTATTTTGCGAGTCAAACGCCTCGGCGTGGATGATGCCGAGCGACTCGCTGTCAATCCACGAAACCACCCGCGCGTAACCGTTGAACGAATACGGATTAGTGCTTTCCAAAACCGCGCAACCGCGGCTGCGTCGGACTTCGTGCTTCAAAAGCCTCTGCGCCGGCCAGTGGAAAAATTCCAGGCCGAGGTCTGCCACCAAGAAATCGGACTCGACAAATGGTTTCATGATTTCAAGGTCGGAAAGCGTTTCTTTGGTTCCTAGAATATGGCTTGCCATTTTTTGTTGATGGAAAAAATCCCCGGTTTGAATTTCATGTTGATAGCAGTTGGTTTGGTTCAGCACATGGCTGATAATGATTTTTTCCTTCAACGGGTAACTCTCGCCGGTCTTCAACTCATTCGTCCGAACGACTTCGTAAGAATTTTGCCAGTCTGTTGCTGAAACAACAATTTGGCATTCCAGCGGATAACTAGTGCGATCACCTTTCGAATCACGAATATTCAAAACGCCAGTAATCGTGGAATTTGTAACCGGGACTTGTTCCAAAATTTGTTGGACAAGCTCACGCCCTTGAATTTCGGCGTCGGACAAAATATTCGTCGTTTCCGCCGGTGAACGGAAAACGATCAGAAATAAAACCGCGATGACCGTGGCAAGAATTTTCATTTCGCTTCCAGCGCGAGTTCCAGCACTTCGGAAATTTGCCGCACAAAATGGACTTTTAGCTTGGCGCGCACTTCCGCCGGCACGTCCTGCCAGTCGGACCGGTTGCCTTCCGGCAAAATCACCTGCTTCACACCGAATCGCGCCGCCGCCAGCATTTTTTCCTTGATGCCGCCGACGCGCAGCACGCGGCCGCGCAAACTGATTTCGCCGGTCATCGCCGTGTCCGACCGCACGCGCCGCTTAGCTAGCAGCGACGCCAGCGCCGCCACGAGCGTCACGCCCGCGCTCGGCCCGTCCTTCGGCGTCGCGCCGGCGGGAACGTGGATGTGCAGATCGTGTTTGCCGTAATCGTCCAGTTCCAGCCCGAGTTTTTTGGCCTGGCTGCGCAGATAACTCACCGCTGTCTGCGCGCTTTCCTTCATCACTTCGCCGAGCGAACCGGTCAACAAAAGACCGCCGCGACCGCGCATCCGCGTGGCTTCGATGAATAACACATCGCCGCCCACCGGCGTCCACGCGAGGCCGGTGGCGATGCCGTATTCGGAAATTTTTTCGGCACTCTCAAAAACAAAAGGTGCGTGGCCGAGATATTCCTTCAGGTTTTCGACTTCGAGCTTGATGGTCGTGGCCGAGCCGTTTTTGGCGATGATTTTGCGCGTGGCTTTGCGGGCGAGCGCGGCAATCTCGCGTTCGAGCTGGCGCACGCCGGCTTCGCGGGTGTATTCGCGGATGAGCACGCGCAAGGCGGCGTCCGAAAATTTCAAATCGCTGCGCGTCAATCCGTGTTCCTCCAGCTGGCGCGGAATCAAATGGCGTTTGGCGATCTGCAATTTTTCGGACTCGGTGTAGCTGGGCAGTTCGATGACTTCGAGCCGGTCGCGCAGCGCGGGGTGAATGGGTTCCATCCAATTCGCCGTTGCAATAAAAAGCACGCGCGACAAATCAAACGGCAAATCCAGATAATGATCGGTGAACGTGCTGTTCTGCGCGGGATCGAGCACTTCAAGCAGCGCCGCCGCCGGATCGCCGCGCACATCCGCGCCGACCTTGTCGAGTTCGTCGAGCAGAATGACCGGGTTGCGGCTTTCGACGCGGCGCAATGTTTGGATGATGCGGCCGGGCAGGGCGCCGACATAAGTGCGGCGGTGGCCGCGAATCTCGGCTTCATCACGCATGCCGCCCAAGGAAATCCGGGCGAATTTGCGGCCCAGCGCGTCGGCCACGCTTTTTCCCAGCGACGTTTTGCCGACGCCAGGCGGACCGACGAGACAAAGGATCGGGCCTTTGATTTGTTTGCGACGCTTGATGACGGCGAGAAATTCAAGCAGCCGGTCTTTGACTTTTGCGAGACCGAAATGCTGGTCGTTCAGGATTTTTTCCGCGGCCTTCAAATCCAATTTGTCCTCGGTGGTGGTTTCCCATGGCAACGCCAAAATCCAGTCGAGATAATTCCGCGACACCCCGTATTCGGCGGCGGCAGGCGACGTCTGCTGCATCCGGTCTAGTTCCTGAGTCGCCGCCTTGCGCGCATCGTCGGGCAGCTTGGCTTTCTCAATTTTTTCGCGCAGCGAACGGATTTCATTCGCGTTCGGATCCGTGTCGCCGAGTTCGCGCTGGATGACGCGCATCTGTTCACGCAGGAAAAAATCGCGCTGCGTCTTGGCGATGTTCGAGGCGACGTCGGTCTGGATTTTGGAACTCAGCGTCAGCACTTCCTGTTCGCGGTTGAGCAGCGGCAATAATTTCTGGAGCCGCTCGCGGACGGAAACCATTTCGAGCAGCCGCTGGCGGTCGTCGAGGCTCAAATTCAAATTGGCCGCGATCAAATCCGCGAAGTGGCCGGGATGCTCAGTGTTCATCGCGGTAATCTTCACTTGGTCGCTCAACGAACTGGAAATTTTGGAGATCTCTTCAAACTGCTTGTGCGCGTTGCGGAGCATCGCCTGCAGCTCGACGGTGTCTTCCGCCTCATCGCGCAAGAGTTCAAACGCGGCGCGCAGATACGGATTGGCCGGGCGAAAATCCTTGATGCGGATGCGCCACAAACCTTCGACCAGCACACGCACGGTGCCGTCGGGAAATTTCACCATTTTCGTCAGCCGCGAAACGCAGCCGACTTCGTGCAAGTCGGCGGGTGTGGGTTCGGCGACTTCCGGCCGGCGTTGCAGCACGGCGCCGAGCAGGCGGTCGCCGGCCACGAGATCGTCAATCAGCTTGAGGCTGGGGCCGGTTTCAACCAGCAGCGGCACGACCGCTCCCGGGAAAATCACGATGTCCGACAGGCCGAGAATGGGCAGCGTATCCGGCAGCGAACGCGAGGAAATGCGCGACGGGCCGTCGTTTTTGTCGTTCGTGCCGAGAATGCTGACGAACTCCGTTTCCGGAGAATTCGTCGGGCTGTCAGCTTTGGGTTCTTCCGCGCCGGGAATTTTCATGCGCGGTTAGACTCCTTCGCTGATGGGAACTTTCGTGGGTTTTACTTGCGCCGGTTGTGCCTGCGGCACGTCAATGCGGAGAAAACCGTTCACATAAACCGCCTTGGCGCGGTTCAAATCATGGCCCGGCGGCAAATCCAAAATGGTTTCAAACGGGCCGTAGCTGATTTCCATGACGAGAAAACTGCAGTGCGGCGCGCGGCAACAATCGGGCCGAACCCCGCTAATTCGCAGACGCTGACCTTCGACGATGATTTCGAGGCTGTCGCTTTTCATGCCGGCGAGTTCGATCTTGATCACCAGTCCGGTCTCGGTGGAATAGACATCGGTGTTCGGCGTCCAGCGGCCGGTGGCGGGTTCACCGGCGGCACCCAGTCCGTTTTTATGCGCGGTGAAATGGTTGGTGGAGCTGACTTTGGTGACGGCCATGATGCGGTAATTTACTTGGTTTCAGTGCGGAGAATCAGTTTTTTTCGGAGTCTTGGAATGCGCACACTCGGTGCCGCAACCGCAACCGGGCTTTTTGCTCCCGGAACCCCGCCAGATGAAAATGAATGCCACCGTTAAAATCACTGCCAACGGTAGGAATTGCTGCCAGTTCATGCTGGCAACATAGCTGCAATCCCGAAAGGCGCAAATGGAATTTTTTTATCTTTCAGGTTTGATGGACTAATCAATTTGACCTTGATGCGGCCGCCTCGCTTTCGGCCGCAAAATTTTCGGCGTTGAACTTTTCGCGCCGCCGCCTACGCTGCGTCATGGCCGAACCGTTCCGTCATCACCATCGCGTCAGCTATGCCGAATGCACCATCGGCGACCACATTTATCATTCGCGCTATCTGGATCTGCTCGAGGCGGCGCGCGGCGAATTCATGCGGGCGCTTGGCAAGCCGGTTTTGGAATTGCAGGTGGCCGATTATATTTTCCCCGTCATCGAGGCGAAGGTGCGTTACAAATTCCCGGCGCGGTATGACGATCTGCTGACGATTGAAGTCTGGATGACGCGGGTCGAGCGCGTGCGGCTGAACTTCGGCCACCGCATTTTGAACCAGGACGGCAAATTGATTATTGAAGCCGAAACGTTTCACGCCTGCACCAGTCGCGTGGAGAAACCCAAGCGGCTACCGGAAGAACTGGCGGCGAAATTGAAGCCGTATTTAATTGAGTGAGATTGTTTGAAGTCAGTGGAGGCAACCGCAAACAGATTTTTAGATGAAATCTGCATCGGATCGAAGTCGGAAAAGGAACTTTTGATACGGTTAATAACCGTTTTTTTTAATTTTCTTCCAACAGCCAATTGAGTCCCTCCTTATTTGACCGAAAAATGATTTGAAATGGTTTCCAGTTTTTCCCGGAAAACGGTTTCCATCCGGTGAATAATCCACCTTTTTTTCAATGGGACTGCGGGAATCCCCTTGATTCTATTTGCGAACAACATGGTTGTAACTTTTTTGCAAAATTTTCTTGAAAAATACTACGGGTGGTAGCATGATGGCTGCCGTTCCCCAATTAGTAGGGTAACGCAATTTTCACAGAAAAACGGGTTTTCTTTGGAAATTGATGTTTTTTCCATCCCCGGCGTGCTTTTGATGCTCTGAAAGCCGCCGGGATTAACGTCAGAAAATTAAACAGGATACCACCATGATTGATGCACGCGAGGATGTCTCGGCTCCGGCCTCCAAAACCACCAGCCGCCAGTCCAAAAAACTTTCCCCCAACCGTTCCGTGAAAACCACCAAATCCACCGGCAAAAAGTCGCTTCGACTCGAGCGCGTGTTCAGCGACGCCAAGGTCAAGCCGTTCGACCAGCTCGAATGGGAAAAACGCACCGCCGAGATCACTGACGACAGCGGCAAGGTGATTTTCAAGCAGGAAAACGTCGAGGTGCCGAAGGCATGGTCGCTGCTCGCCACCAAAGTCGTGGTCTCGAAATATTTTTACGGCGAACAGCACACCTCCGAGCGCGAAACGTCGGTGAAGCAGCTCATCCACCGCATCACGCGCACCATCGCCGATTGGGGCATCGCGGACGGCTATTTCAGCAAGGCGGACGGCGAAATCTTTTTTGACGAGTTGACCTGGCTGTGCGTGAACCAATACGGCGCGTTCAACTCGCCGGTGTGGTTCAACGTCGGCCTGTATCACGAATACGGCATCGGTAAAAATTCCAGCAAGGGCAACTGGTTCTTCAACCGCGAGACCAAGGAAGCCGAACGTGCTAAGACGCAATATGAATATCCGCAGGGCAGCGCGTGCTTCATCCAGTCCGTGCAGGACAACATGGAAGACATCATGCACCTTGCCTACAGCGAAGCGATGCTGTTCAAATATGGTTCCGGCACCGGCACCGATTTGACGCCGATCCGTTCCAGCCGCGAAAAACTGAGCGGCGGCGGCCGGCCGAGCGGTCCGATGAGCTTTCTGAAAGTTTACGACCAGGTGGCGAACGTGGTGAAGTCCGGCGGCAAGACCCGCCGCGCGGCGAAGATGAACACGTTGCGCGACTGGCACGGCGACATCGAAGAATTTATTGACGCCAAGCAGAAGGAAGAAAAGAAGGCGTGGGCTTTGATTGAGCAGGGCTACGACGGTTCCTACAACGGCGACGCCTACGGCAGCGTGATGTATCAGAACGAAAATTTGTCCGTCCGCGCCAGCGACGAGTTTTTTGAAGCCGCGTTGGCCGGCAAAGATTGGTGGACGCGCACGGTCAAAGACAACAAGCCGCTCCAGAAAAAGAGCGCCAGCGTGTTGCTCGACAAAATCGCCGAAGGCACGCACATCTGCGGCGATCCCGGCATCCAATACGACGGCGCGATCCAGAAATGGCACACCTGCAAGGGCACCGAGCCGATCCACTCCACGAATCCGTGCAGCGAATATGTGTTCGTCAACAACACCGCGTGCAATCTCGCGTCGTTGAACCTGATGAAATTCAAGCGCGAAGACGGCATCTTCGATGTTGAACGCTTCAAAGCCGCCTGCCGCATTTTCATCACCGCGCAGGAAATCCTCGTGGACAACGCGAGCTATCCGACCAAGGACATCGCGGAAAATTCCCACATTTTCCGCACACTCGGCCTGGGCTTCGCGAACCTCGGTTCGCTCTGCATGAGCTACGGCTTGCCTTACGATTCCGACGAAGGTCGCGCGCTGGCCGGTGCCATCACCGCCATCATGACTGGTCACGCTTACGAACAGAGCGCGGACATCGCCGCTACGACGGGCGCGTTTGCCGGTTATCGCGATGCGCGTTGCGCCGGCGTGCCGAACCCCGTCGCCAAGGACAATGTCGAATCCATGCTCGGCGTCATCAAGCTGCACCGCGAAGCGGTCGAAGGAATTCAGCCGAGCGCGGAGTTTAATTATCTCAAAGACGAAGCGCGCAAGACATGGGACAGCGCGCTCGCCAAAGGCAAGCAGCACGGTTACCGCAATGCGCAGGTCACGGTGCTCGCGCCGACTGGCACGATCGCGTTCTTGATGGATTGCGACACGACCGGCGTGGAACCCGATATCGCGCTGGTGAAATACAAATTGCTCGCGGGCGGCGGCATGTTGAAAATCGTGAATCGCGGCGTGCCGGACGCGTTGCGCCGGCTCGGCTACGATGCCGCGACCGTCACCAAGATCATCGCGCATATCGAAAAGAACGACACGATTGAAGACATTCAGGAAAATGGCGTGACGATTGCCAGCGGCCTGAAGGCGGAACATCTGCCCGTGTTTGATTGCGCGTTCAAGCCGCATCAGGGCCAGCGCAGCATCGGCTATCTCGCGCATCTGAAAATGATGGGCGCGGCGCAGCCATTCATCAGCGGCGCGATCTCCAAGACGGTCAACATGCCCAAGGAATGCACCGTCGCCGAAGTCCGCGACACCTACGTCCAGGCTTGGAAGATGGGCTTGAAATGCGTGGCGATTTATCGCGACGGTTCCAAACGCTCGCAGCCGCTCAACACCAAGAAGACGAACGAAGGCGCGAACAAAACCGCCGCGCCGACCGCCGTCGACTCGATTGCGCTGGAAACCCGCTTGATCGAACTCGAAGCCGAAGTGCTCCGGCTCCGCGCCGAAGCCGGCAAGCCGCTTCGCCGCCGGTTGTCCGACACGCGTCAGGCGCTCACGCACAAGTTCAACATCGCCGACCACGAAGGTTATCTCACCGTCGGATTGTTTGATGACGGCGCGCCCGGCGAATTGTTCATCACCATGGCGAAGGAAGGTTCCACCATTGGCGGTTTGATGGACAGCATCGGCACGCTCACGAGCATCGCATTTCAATATGGCGTGCCGCTGGAGGCGCTCGTGAAAAAATTCGCGCATCAGCGGTTCGAGCCGAGCGGCTTCACCAAAAACCCGGAGATCCGCAACGCGTCGTCCATCATTGATTATGTGTTCCGCTGGCTGGCGCTGCAATTCGTCCCCGGCTACCGCGAAAGCCTCAACGTGCCGCGCACGCAGCCCGAACTGGTCATGCCCGGCCTGCTCGAGGAAATGAAAAAACAGGTGAACCGGCCGGTGCCGGAACTGTCTCTGGCCGAGGACACGGAAGTGGTGGACCTCAAAGCCGCCGCCAATCGCCGGGCCAAGACGTTGACCTCGATGATCACCAACCAGCAGGACGCACCGACGTGTCCGAACTGCGGCAACGTCGTTGTCCGCAACGGCGCGTGCTACAAATGCCTGAACTGCGGCGAAAGCCTGGGTTGCTCGTAAACATTAATTCACGAAGCGAGCCGGAGAATTTACGTTCTCCGGCTTGTTTCATTTTGGTGGCGGTATTATGTTTCCGCCATGAGCGACGGCACTACTTTCATCCGCGAGGATCCTTGGCGCATCTTCCGCATCATGGCGGAATTTGTGGATTCGTTCCAAACCCTTTCCCAAGTCGGCCCGGCGGTGACGATCTTCGGCTCTGCCCGCACGAAACCGGACGACAAATATTATCGCGCCGCGCATGACATCGCCAAGGGCTTGGCCAAGCACAATCTCGCCGTGGTCACCGGTGGCGGGCCCGGCATCATGGAGGCTGCCAACAAGGGTGCCGAGAAAAACGGCGGCAAATCCGTCGGGCTGAACATTGAACTGCCGCATGAGCAAACCGGCAACCGTTACGCCAACGTGCCGGTGCATTTCCATTATTTTTTCGCGCGCAAAGTCTGTTTCGTGAAATACAGCCTGGGCTTTGTTTACATGCCCGGCGGCTTCGGCACGCTCGACGAATTGTTTGAAGTCCTCACGCTGGTGCAGACGCAGCGCATCCCGCAGTTTCCGATCATCCTGTTCGGCCGCGAATATTGGAAGGGCCTGATCGCCTGGATGAAAACGCGGCTGGAAAAGGACGCGCTCATCAGTCCCGGCGACCTCGACCTGTTGAAAATCGTGGACGAGGTGGACGAAGTCATCGAAATCATCCGCGACTACGAGCGCCGGGTCGGGCCGCCCACCGCCACGCCCAAGGCGTTTGCGTGAAAACTTTTTTAGACAGAATTAACAGAATGAACCGAATTTATTTTTGCGAAAACACCGGTTTCTAATTCTGATGATTCTGTTAATTCTGTCTAAAAAATCATGCGTCCGCTGATCCAGGAAATTCCGACTGCGCACACGCCCGAAACGCTGGTTGAAAATTTGCGCGGCGAAAACGGAATTGTATTGTTGCGCACCTCGCAATTTGATTCGGCGCAAGCGCGTTATTCCTTCGTCACCGCGAATCCATTTTTGATCTTCCGCGCCCACGGATCGCGCTGCGAAATTATTTCCGACCCCGCGCCGAATGCCTCGCGCCTCGCGCCGCAAATCCAATTCGGCAGTCCGTGGCGACTGCTCGACGCGCTCATGGCGCGCTACGAACTGCTGGATGAGATTGATTTGCCGTTCCCGCTCGGCGGCGCGTTCGGCTACTGGGGCTACGACCTGAAAAATTTCACCGAGCCGAAACTGCCGCGCCGCGCGGTGAATGATCTGGAACTGCCCGACTGCCATGTCGGGTTTTACGACAGCCTCGTTGTTTTTGATCATCGCCTGGGCAAAGTTTGTGTCGTTTCCACCGGCTTGGACGCCGACGGTTCGCGCAGCGAAGCGCGGGCAAAGACGCAGTTTGAGTTTTGGAGGCACCAGATCCAAAACACGGAATTTTCACGCAAAGACGCAAAGACGCAAAGCGTGGAAAAACTTTGCACCTTTGCGTCTTTGCGTCAGATTTCATCGAATCTCCAACGCGCTGAATTTATTTCCAAGGTTCAACGCGCGCAGCAATACATTCGTGCCGGCGACATTTATCAGGTCAACCTGTCGCAGCGGCTCACGGTGAATTTGTCTCGGTGGGGCGAGGCTCCGGACGAGCCGAATCTTCCGCCGGCATCAAATCCCGACCCGGTTCGCACGGACGCTCGCCCCACCGACGAGTTTACGGGATGGGATTTTTTTCAAAAATTGAGCGCGGTTTCGCCGGCGCCGTTTTCCGCGTTTCTCGATTGTGGCGATTTTGAAATCGCTTCGTCGTCGCCGGAACAATTTCTGCGGCTGAGCGGCGCGCACATCGTCACGCGGCCGATCAAAGGCACACGGCCGCGCGATGCCGACCCGACGCGCGATGCGCAGCTGGCCTACGAATTGCAGACCAGCCCCAAGGAACTCGCCGAACTCGTGATGATCACCGACCTGCTGCGGAACGATCTGGGCAAAGTCTGCGAATATGGTTCCGTGCAGGTGCCCGAGCTGGCCAAGCTCGAAAAATTCGCGCAGGTGCAGCATCTCGTTTCCACCGTCGAAGGTCGGCTGTGCATGGATGTGACGCATTTCGCCGCGTTCGCGTCGTGTTTTCCAGGCGGCAGCATCACCGGTGCGCCGAAATTCCGCGCGATGGAAATTATTGACGAGTTGGAGCCGGTTTCGCGCGGGCCGTATTGCGGCGCGATCGGCTATCTCGGTTTCAACCGCGAAAGCCAGTTGAGCATCGCCATCCGCACGGCCATCTGCAAAGACGGCCTGGCGCATTTCAACGTCGGCGCCGGCATCGTGGCCGATTCCGTTCCGGCGGCGGAATATGAGGAAACGCTGGCGAAGGCCGCCGGGTTTCTGGCGGCCATGAATCAAAGCCGTCAGGATAAGATTCTGACTGACAGTTTGCCCGTGGATGATTGAAAGTGAGTTTTTTTTCAGCAACAAGTCCGGGATTTTCCACTCGCAGCACCGCCGCATTTTTGTTTCAATGGCCGCAGTAAGGAATCGGGAATCCATGATTGTTTTTCTCAACGGAAAATTTTTACCGGAAGCGGACGCGGTCGTGCCTTTGAACGACCGGGGCTTTTTGCTGGGCGACGGCATTTTTGAGACGATGCGCGTGGCGAACGGCCGGCCGTTTCGCATGGCGCAGCATCTGGAACGCATGACGCGTGGCGCGGAGTTTCTGAAAATTCCGCCGCCATTCACCCCAAAGGAATTGCAGAAAATCGCCGGCGAACTCATCGAGAAAAATAATCTGCCGGAAGCGGTTTTGCGTGTGACGCTGACGCGCGGGCCGGGGCCGCGCGGGTATTCGCCGAAAAATTCCGGTCCGCCGACGCTGGCGATGAGCTTGAGCCCGTTGCCGCCGATGAATCCCGAGGAGCCGGTGCAGTGGAGCATGATCACGTCGTCATTCCGGATTCCGGCGAGCGATGCTCTGGCATCGTTCAAGACGACGAGCAAAATTTTGAACGTGCTGGCGCGGGCCGAGGCGGAGGAAAAAGGCGCCGACGAGGCGCTGTTGTTGAACGCGAACGGCGAGGTGGCGGAGACCGCCGGTGGAAATATTTTCTGGGTGTATCAGGATAAAATCTGCACGGTGCCGACGGGGCGCGGTGTGTTGCCAGGCATCACGCGGGCCGTGGTTTTGGAAATCTGCCAGTCGCTCGGCCTGGAAACCAACAAGCGCGTCATCAAGCTGGAGCATTTGCGAAATGCGGCGGGGATTTTTGTGACGCAAAGCGCATTGGGCCTCGTGCCGGTGGTGGCGCTGGACGGGCTGCCGGTCGCGCCGTCGCCGCTGGTGGATCAGATCGGCAGCGCCTACAACGAAATGCTGATTGCGAATAAAAGTTAATTTTCAGAATAAGCTCAGTTCAATTCTCTGCCGGCCACTTGCAATCGGTGGCCGGGTGGGCGTATGGTAAGTCATTCAAACGAAAGGTGATTTATGATAACTGCCAGCCTTGACCGTTGTTTCTCCTTCATTAACAGCCATACCATTCCGTCAGCCCATGCCGTGACGCAACCGCGCGTCCGCCGGGCCATCACCATTTCCCGTCAGGCCGGCTGCGGGGCGGTGATCGTGGCGGAGAAGCTGGCGGCTTATTTGCAGCAGCACGCGCCGCATGAACACACGGCGTGGACTGTTTTTGACCGCGAACTCATGGACAAAGTGCTCGCCGATCACAACCTGCCGAAGTATCTGGCGAAATTTCTGCCGGAGGATCGCATCTCGCAAATTGAGGACACGCTGGCCGATATTTTTGGCGTGCATCCGCCGGCGGAAAAAATTGTGCAGCAGACCGCCGAGACATTGTTGCAGCTCGCGGAACTGGGCAACGCCATTCTCATCGGCCGCGCCGGAAATATCGTTACGGCGAAACTGCCGTATGTCCTGCACGTCCGCCTCGTCGCGCCGCTGGACGACCGCATCGAACGCATTTGCCGCGATGACAACAAATCGCCGGCCGAGGCGCGGCGGTTTTGTGTCGAAGAGGAACAGGCCCGCACCCGCTATCTGAAAACCTATTTCCACGCCGACATCAACGACCCACTGCAATATCATCTCATCCTAAACACCAGCCGCGTCGGTCCAGAAAACGCGGCGCGGATCATTGGCGACGCGCTGCTCCGGCTCGGCTGACGAATTCCGCTTGGTTGTCCGGCGGCTCCGGCTAAATTGTGCGCGTGCCGCAGTTGAATAAAACATCATCCGGTCGCCGTGGTCGTGGCGGGGATTTTCTGGCCGTGTTGCTGTTGCTCCTGATTTTTGCCGGACTGGGCTGGCTCTGGTGGCATCAGAAACATCCAAAAAGAATTTCCCGGCACCAGCCGGTTGCCATAGCTAAAACGCCGGCACCGGAAATTCTCAGCCAGCCTATCGTCAAACTGCCGCCGCCAATCCAACCCGTCTTGGCCGTGCCGCCGCCCGTGGTCGCAACGACAAATCCGCCACCAGCCCTGCCGGTGGTGGTTTCGGAAAAATCGGTGGAAACGGCGCGCCCGGTTCACGATGTGTTGGAGGCGCAAATCGCGCTGGCACGACAGGCGATTTCGTCCGGCTCGATTGATGGTGCCATCGGTTCGCAAACGCGGGCGGCGCTCGCAGCTTTTCAGCGATCACAAAATATTTCCATCACCGGCCGGTTGGACACGAACACGCGGCCGTTGCTCACGCTCGACGCGCCGGTTTTCACGACCTATGCCGTGACGACGAACGATCTGGCGCGGCTCCAGCCGCTCGGCAAAACCTGGCTGGAAAAATCGCAGCAGTCGGCGCTGGATTACGAAACCCTTTTGGAACTCGTCGCCGAGAAAGCGCACGCGCATCCGCTGCTGATCCGCAAATTAAATCCGGCATTGGACTGGACGAACGTGCCGGCGGGAACGGTTCTGAAAATTCCGGACGTGAGTTATCCGGATCCGGACGGCAAAGCGACGCGGGTGGTCATTCATCTGTCGGAAAAGTTTCTGGAGGCGTTTGACACGGACACTAATTTGCTGGCGCATTTTCCGTGCAGTATCGCGGCGAAAGTGGAGAAACGGCCAGTGGGCGAACTGCATGTGATCGTCATCGCGCCGCATCCGAATTACACGGTGAATCCGGAACTGTTTCCCGAATCGCAGGAATTGCAGGCCATCGGCCATAAAATCATTCTGCCGCCCGGGCCGAATAATCCCGTGGGCGTCGCGTGGATCGGTTTGGACAAACCGGGCTATGGCATGCACGGCACGCCGGTGCCAGAGCAGGTCGGGCGCACGGAATCGCACGGCTGTTTTCGTCTCGCCAATTGGGACGCGGAATATTTGCTCAAGCTCGCGTGGGTTGGCTTGCCGGTGGAAGTGGTGCCGTGATGATTGTGGCCGTCCGCAAGACTTCCAATTTTGATTGGAAATTATCATTGCCCGGCGGCGGGATTCGGTAAAATATCAATGAACTTAACCAAAGGAAAATTATGACAACTGGAATTATTCTCGCAGAACCGGCCACTCTCGCGTTGGGCATGATTGCCCTGCTCATTCTCGGCGGCTTGCTCGTCGTGGTCGTCATCATCGGCGTGATGGTCATGGGCGTTTACAACAAGCTCGTGACGATGCGCAACCGCTACAAAAACGCCTACGCGCAAATTGACGTGCAGCTCAAGCGCCGCTACGACCTGATTCCGAATCTGGTCGAGACCGCCAAGGGCTACATGGCGCACGAACGCGGCACGCTTGAAGCCGTTACCGCCGCGCGTAACATCGCCTATGCCGCCTCGAAAGCTGCCGCCGCGAATCCGGGCGACGCCACCGCGATGAAAAGTCTGACCGCCGCCGAATCCGGCCTCGGCGGCACGTTGAGCCGTTTGATGATGGTGAGCGAGCAATATCCCGACCTGAAGGCGAATCAAAATATGATGCAGCTCACCGAGGAATTGACCTCGACGGAAAATAAAATCTCCTTCGCCCGCCAGGCTTACAACGATTCGGTGATGACCTACAACACCGACCGCGAAGTGTTTCCGAGCAACCTCATCGCGAACACGTTCAACTTCACGGCGGCGGAACTGTTTGTCATCGACAAGCCGGAGCAGAAAGACGCGCCGAAAGTCAGCTTCAGCTGATTTGGAATGGCCAATATTCAATTGCCAATTTGAAACCGGGTGGCATCCGTCCCGGTGAAATTGGCGATTGGAAATTGAAAATTGGAAATGGATTTCTTCGCGCAACAGGATCGCGCCCGCCGCAAGACCAAGTGGCTGGTCATTTATTTCACGCTCGCCGTCGCCTCGATGATCGTGATGATTTATGGCGTCGCGATTTTCGTTTCGTTCTACGTCGCCTTAAAAAGCCACCACAGTTTTTACGCGGCGCAAGCGCCGGTCACGTTTTGGAATCCCACCTTGTTCGTCGGCGTGACGCTGGGCACGCTCGCGGTGATTTTTCTCGGCAGCACTTGGAAAACGATGGCGTTGTCGGCCGGCGGCAGCGCGGTGGCCGAATCGTTGAATGGCCGGCTCATCGCCTCGAACACGACCAATAGCGACGAGCGCAAGCTGCTCAACGTCGTCGAGGAGATGTCCATCGCGTCCGGTGTGCCGATGCCCAAGGTTTATGTGCTCGACGACGAGACCGGCATCAACGCCTTCGCCGCCGGCCACACGCCCAGTGACGCGGCCGTCGCCGTCACGCGCAATTGCATGACCCAACTTTCGCGCGACGAACTGCAAGGCGTCATCGGCCACGAGTTCAGCCACATTCTCAACGGCGACATGCGGCTGAACATCCAGCTCATCGGCATTCTGTTCGGGATTTTTTGCATCGCCACGATTGGCCGGATTTTGTTGCAGGCACGCAGCAGCAACAGCCGCGACAAAAACCCGCTGCCGGTCATCGGTATTTTTCTGCTGCTCATTGGTTCGCTGGGCGTTTTTTTCGGGCGTTTGATTCAGGCCGCCGTCAGCCGCCAGCGCGAATTTCTGGCCGATGCTTCCTCGGTGCAGTTCACGCGCAACCCCGCCGGCCTTTCCGGCGCGCTCCAGAAAATTGGCGGCTACGGTTCATTCATGGCATCACCTCACGCTGCCGACGCGAGCCATCTGTTTTTTGCCAGCGGACTCACCGACTCATTTTTCGGCGCGATGGCCACGCATCCGCCGCTGGAGGAACGCATCCAGGCGATTGATTCGACTTGGGATGGGAAATTCCATCGCCTGCCGGATGACAAACTGGAAAATTTACACCTTTCGCGCACTCCGTCGCCGGCGCGACCGTCGCCATTTCCATCGCCGCAAAATATTTTTGGCACGGTGGTGGGCGGCGCGATTCTCAGCTCAGAAAACGAGGCGCCAGCGGTCATCCAATCCCATTCCGTGCTGCCCAATCTTGGCAACCCGACGCCACTGCATCTGAAATACGCCGAGGAGCTGCGCAATTCGCTGCCGGAAAATCTGAAAGCCGCCGCGCGCGAACCGCTCGACGCCGTGGCTTTGATTTACGCTCTGCTGTTAAGCGGCGATGAATCCCAATGCGCCACGCAGTTGGCCGGACTTGCCAGTCGGACGAGCCAAGCCGTGTCGGAAAAAACTGTCGCGCTTTATCCGGAAGTTTCCAGCACGGCCCGCCGGGCGCGGTTGCCGCTCGTCAATATTGCGTTGCCCGCCTTGCGGCAACTCGACGCGGGACAATTCAGCCAGTTTTCGCAGGCGCTCCAATGGCTGATCGGCAGCGATGGCAAAGTGGAGTTGTTTGAATTCGTCGTGCAAAAAATTGTGCTGCGAAATCTCGCCTCGCAGTTCGGCCAGACGCGCCAGCCCACGATCCAATTTTACTCGCTCAAGGCGCTTTTGCCAGACTGCGCCGTGGTTTTGTCTGCGCTCGCCTACGTCGGCAGCAGCGACACTGCCGAAATTAAAAAAGCATTTTATTACGCCGGGGTGCCGTGTCTGAGCGCGGCGGCCGATGCGCCGCTGGAATTGCTGCCGCCGGAGCAATGCGGCGTGAACCAGCTCGACGCGGCGCTGAACCGCTTGGTGCAGGCCGTGCCGATCATCAAGAAACATCTCATCGAAGCCAGCGCCCGCGTCGTCGGCGCGGACGGCGTGATTCTGGAGGCGGAAGCCGAACTGCTCCGCGCCATTTGTGAGACGTTGGATTGTCCGATGCCGCCGTTAGGGGCAGCGTGATAAGGGCTTAGGATTTTCGGGTTTTGTATATTTTTTTTTTGAAAATTTTGCTTGTAAAAAGAAGTTTGTTTCGTCAAGCTAAAACCTAGATCAAGGAGCTTTGGCACTTATGAAAACGGGGAATTATTTTACAGGCGTTGTTTTTCTTTTCGCGTTTGGCGTCAGCAGTGTGCTGGCGCAAAGTGGCACTCCGGTGAAAATCACTTCCGGATTTAATTGGGATTTAGTGGCGAATGGAGCTGGTTCGGCTGCGGGTTCCGTAACCGGTGGATTTGATACGGTCAGCAATGTTTTCTACGACAGTTCCTACCTTTCCAGTCACGTCGGTGGCGGCAGCGGTATTTTTCCTGCGGGCAGCACAGTTCTCGGCAACAGCGGCAATCAATACACTCTGGCCGCCGCCGCAAATAATAACGCATTGTTACTTTCCGCCAGTGCCGCATCGGGCACGTTGAACCTTTCTCCGACAGCGCTGGGGGTCGTGTATATCCTTGGCTGCAGTGCCGACGGTTCGTCCTTGGTGAATTACACTCTGAATTTTGTTGGCGGCGCAACGGTCAGCGGCAATTTTACTTTTTCCGATTGGCTTGATCCGAGTCATACGGGAGAAATTACCGGATTGAGCCGGGTTAACATGTTAGACGTTTACGAAGTCAATCCCTCTTGGACCACGGCCTTTTCGTTTTATGACGCGGCGATTTCCATACCAATTGTGGATTAATCTCTAGCCCTGCAAAATATTTCGTTTGTTTTCGCGGGCGGCTCGTCGAAAGCGGCGGTGTTTGCCGTGAGTGGGATAGGCTCAGTGCCTGAACCCGGTTCTGCCGCGCTTCTAACCGTCGGGATTGCCGCGGCTGTCTGGTTTGTTCGTCGCAAATAAGCAATCATCGCCGATGGTCAGTCACCGCTTTTTGAGTGGGGTTAATTCCAAGGCATAAACGTGGGTGATGATGTTTTCCTAGAATTAAAAGTCACCCGCTTTTGCCGGTAGATTGACTGTTTTTTTTGCATCATCACGCCAAAACACAATCCGGCCCCGAACGGAAGGCCTCGGAAAAAAACTAAAAAACGATGCGCGCGAACAATTGCAACTGGCTATGCGATGGAAGCAAAAATTCACCAGCAGAAATCGCCGGCAGTTGGTAACTGCCATTATGCCCGTAGTTCCGCTAACAACTGTGTTTTCAGCGTCTCTAAAATTTTCGCATGCTCTGCATTCACGTCGGCGTCCGTCAATGTTTTGTCCGCCGCGCGATACGTGAACGCATACGCGAGACTCTTCTGACCAGCCGGCACGCCCTGCCCGCGGAACACATCGAAGAGTTCCACGCTTTCGAGGTTCGCCGCCTTGGCCTGCTTGACGGTTTGCAACACGGCTTCGTGCGTCGCGGCTTCCGGCACGAGCATTGCGACGTCGCGGCGGCTCGACGGAAATTGCGGCAGCGCCTTGAATGACTTCGCCGGATTTCGTTTGGAGAGAAGCAAATCCAGATTGAACTCGGCGAGGAAAACCGCGTCGCGCAAATCGTATTTCTTCCCGAGCGTCGGCAGCAACTGGCCGAGTTCGCCCAGCGGCAATTTTCCGCCGAGCGTCACCGCCGCGGATTCCAAAAACAACGCCGTGCTCTCCGCGCGCTTGCCAAAGGCGATGCCGCGCAAACCAAACTGCTCCAGCATTTCCTCGATGAGACCTTTCAAGTCGTAGTTGTCAAACTTCGCGGCGCGTTCACCGCCGATCCAGAAGGGCAGGGCGCGCAGACCGGTGATGGCGATGGCGACGCTGCGATTTTCCTTCGTCTGGCCGTTCACATTCGTGAACGCGCGGCCGATTTCGAACAGCGCCACATCGTAATTTTTGCGGCTGACATTGTGCCGCAGCGAATGAATCAAGCCCGGCAGCAGGCTCGGCCGCAACATGTCCATGTCCGAACTCAACGGATTGGCAAGCATGACGGATTCCGCATTCCGCATTCCGAGTTCCGCACTGGAGATGAGCGTCTGTCCTTGGGCCTCATTCAAGCCGAGGCCGGCGAGAATCCGGCGCACTTCGCCGATCTGGTCGTAAACCGAGTCAAAGGCATTTGCGCCTAGGGCTCCGCGCGGCGGCGTGCTGGAAATTTTGTCAATGCCAAATAACCGGCCGACTTCCTCGATCAAATCCACCTCGCGTTTAATATCCACTCGCCAGGACGGGAGGCTGAAAGTGCATTCGCCGGGTTGTTGCGCCACGGTTTTCAAACCCAGCTTGTTCAAAAATGAAACTTGGTCGGCGTGCGAAATGCCGATGCCGAGCAAGTCTTTCGATTTGGCAAAGTGCAGCGTGATCTGCTTTTCCTCTTTCGTCGTGGGTTGAACGTCCACGACGCCTTCGGCCAACTGGCCACCGGCGGTTTCCAAAATCAATTGCGCCGCGCGCTGGCTCGCCCAATCGCAAATGCCCACATCCGCGCCGCGTTCGTAACGGTAGCTGGCGTCGGTCCGCAGGCCGGTTTGCTTGCTGGTGCGGCGGATATTCACCGGCGTGAAATACGCGCTCTCGATAAGGACATCCACGGTCGAGTTGTTAATCTCGGTATTCGCGCCGCCCATGACGCCGGCGAGGGCAATGCCCTTGGTTGCGTCCGCGATGAGCAGCATTTCATTTGTCAAAGTGCGTTCCTGGTTATCGAGCGTCTTGAATTTTACTCCGGCAGCGGCGCGGCGGACGACGATGGTCGGCTTGCCATCCGCGCCCTTGGCGATGAGATGATAATCAAACGCGTGCAGCGGCTGGCCGCTTTCGAGCATCACGTAATTCGTCACATCCACGACGTTGCTGATGCTGCGGATGCCGACTTTCTCCAACGTGTCGCGCAACCATGCCGGGCTCGGCCCAACTTTCACGCCTTTGATGACGCGGGCGGTGTAACGCGGACAAATTTCCGCGTCTTCGATGCGCACCGCGACCAAACTTTCGGTTCTGACTTCTGACTTCTGGTTTCTGACTTTTGGAATGCGCAGTGCATTTCCCGTTACCGCCGCGATTTCCCGCGCGATGCCGATGACGCTGTTCAAGTCCGGCCGGTTGGGCGTGACTTCGAGATCATAAACCACGTCGCTACCGCTGCGGCCAAGGAATTCACCAAACGGTTTTCCCACCGGTGCATCGCTGGGCAAAAGCAAGAGGCCGTCCTCCTTTTTCAGCCCGATGCTTTCGGGATCAAGTTGCAGTTCCTCGTGCGAGCAAAGCATTCCGTGCGATTCCACACCACGAATCTTTCCGACCTTGATGGTGAACGGCTCCTTGTCGCCGGCCTTCATTGGCAACGACGCGCCGGGCAAAATCAAAGGCACTTTGTCGCCCGCCTTAAAATTCTGCGCGCCGCAGACGATCTGGCGTTCGCCCGTCCCGTCGTTGACGCGGCAAAGCGAAAGCTTGTCCGCGCCGGGATGCTTGTCGCGTGTGACGACCTGCGCCACGACGATGCCGTCGAAGGCGCCGGAGATTTTCTGCACGCCCTCGACTTCGAGGCCGAGCATGGTGAGCCGCTCGGTCAATTCCTCGGGCGACCAGTTGAAATCCACGTATTGTTTGAGCCAGTTCAGCGTAATTTTCATGCGACAGCAGTGGTGACTGCTTAAATAGTTTTATCAGCTTAAAATTTTTCCGGCAGCGAGACGAACAATTTTTTCAGTCAAACTACCCGGAATGAAAAAAAAGCGGAGCGTGGTGCGCTCCGCCTGGTGGTTGAAATGTTGCCGCAATCTATCTGACTACTGTGACAGCCGGAAGAACACCGTGGCGTTCGCCGGGTTAATAGTCACGCCCACGGGGCTGGTGCCGCCGCCGGGGTAATCGGACCAGTTGACGCCCAAGCCGGCTGACAAGCTGTTCGTTTGCGATTGCAATTTGTAGGTCGCGTCCGTCCAGGAAAACGTCAAGGTGTTGCCGGCCTGCGCGACATTTAGGGTCGGCGCAGTTCCGGACGTGCCGACCACGGATAACACGCCATTCGTAGGATTAAATGACCAGTTCAGATTAATTCCGGGACTGCCGCTGATGCTCGCGAAATTTCCCGTGTGCGAGCCGACATTGAAGATTTGAAACGTGTCGCCCGCCAGTAATCCGCCGGCGAGGTCCGAGACGGTGAGGGTGCCTCCGTAATTGACCGAGTTGGCCGCGACCAAATCCTGACCGATGCCCTTATTCACCTCGATGAGGGTGTTGCCGGCCAGTGTCAGCGTATTGCTGATGGTGAGCGTGCCGATGGCGGAGTTGCCGGGCGCAAGCGTGCCGGAAGATTGAATATTCACCGGTCCGCCAATGACGCCGGTTCCCGCGAGACTGGCACCAGCCAGCACGTTGACCGCGCCGCTACCGGTGCCGCTGTTACCCGTGGTGTTCACGAACAGAGTTCCGCCCTTCACGGTCGTGCCGCCGGCATAAGTGTTCGTTCCAAACAAAGCCGGTGAACCGCCCAGATTCGTCAACGAGCCGGAGCCACTGATGTTATTGGTCAATGCAAAGGCTCCCGAGTGATTCAAAACAATGGCCGCGTTGTTGGTCACCGGTCCGAGCCCAAAATTTCCCTTGTTGGTGCTGCTGCCGTCGCCGAGCTGAAGGATGCCGGTGCTGACGAGCGTGCCGCCGGTAGTGATGTTGTCCAATGAAAGCGTCACGGTTCCGGCCGTTGATTTGACCATCACTCCCGCTCCGGCCAGGTGGCTCGCGCATAATCCCGCGCGAAAGTCCAGGTTGGTGAGAACGGTCAAGGTTTTGGTGGTGCTGCCGCCGTTGAGAATCGCGCCGCCATTGTCGAGGATGAGGGTGCTCACCGTGTCGTTGTGGCCAAAAAGTTCATATGTGCCGCCGGCGACGTAGACGGTTGCGTTGGTGTTAAACTGGGTGTCTTTTCCCTGCCGCAGCATGCCGCTGTTTGTAATCGTCACCGTGGTGCCCGGAAGTCCATTGCCAACGCCGGAATGGCCGAGATCCAATATGCCCGCGCTGATCAGCACCGGACCGGAAAACGTATTCGCCCCGCCGCCATTCGTCAGGATGACTGTGCCGCCGGTCGTCTTGGTGAGGCCGGCCAACCCGGCCATGTTCGGAAAAAAGGTGCCACTGCGGAGATCGTAGGTCGCGCCATTGTTGGTGATTGCCTGTGTGCTGCTGGCGGTGAGCACCTGGCCGTTGTTGTCCAGCACGAAGCCCCCGATGGTTTCGCTTTTTCCACCGGAATCATACGTGCCGCCATCCACGGTGACAACGGCTGCATCCGCAATCTGCTCGGACTGGCCCATCAATACGATCGCCCCGTTCGTGATGGTCAGGTTGCCGGGAATCACGAGCCGATTGGCCGTGCCGCCAACGACCAGGGTTCCGCCGCCGACTGCGGTGGGGCCGGAATTGATGTTGGCCGCGCCCGGTTTCAAAACGAAAGTGCCCGCTCCCAATTTGGTGAAACTCGTGCCGGACAAAACCACCAGGTTGGTCGCAAACACGCCGCTGGCGACGGTAATGGTCGTTCCCGAAAGATTGAGTCGGCTGGTCGAGGAACTGCCGGCGGCGATGTTGTAACCGCCGCTGCCGGGGGCGTTGAACGTGAGGTTGCCCACGGTGATCGTCGTGCTGCTCGGAATGGTCACCGTCCCGGCCGCGCCACTGTTCGCGCCAAAGGTGGCATTGTCCGGCGTGGCGTTGTTCCAAGTGACATTCGCCGCCCCGTCCCACCAATTTGTGTTCGTCGTCAGCGCCGTCCAATTCCCTGCACCGTCTTGTGCGCCGCTGGTCGTGATGGCATCCGAGTCCCAAGTCAAATTCGTGGCGTGAACGGACGGGACGAAATAGAGTGTCGCCAGCGCCGCCAGGCAGAGTAGTTTTTGCAACGGGGTTTTCATTGGATTTATTTTGGTGGTTTTAACTGGTTTCCGGTCATCTCCCGGCCGGCCGCATTTTAGAACGCAACGCTTCCTTGCCATAATTGGGTGCAAGGCGTGACCACCGGGGTTTATCTAACAATAATTACATGATTCCCCCAAACAACAATTCTCTATTACTGCAAAGAAGTTTTGAAATTGTGCCTTGTGGTTTTGCCGTGCCGGGCAAGTTTTTCTGCTTCGATAGCCGGTGTGGCTGCAAATGATTCGAAGTGCGGTCCGTTGAAATTGCGCATTGTTTGAGCCAGCCAAAAACTCGTTCTCCGGCGCAAATGGGAGCTAAATGGGACCGCCATTCACGGCACCGTTTCCCACCACCCGTCCGATGATCGTGCCGAGGATGGCCCCCGCCGCGAAATCAGAAAACCAGTGGATGGTCATCGAGACGCCAAGGCCGATGTAAAGCGCGTAAGCAATGGCCAGCCCGCCGCGCCAGCGCCGTTTCGGAAACAGCGTGAACACCGTGACGGCCATGGCAAAAGCGATGGTCGTGTGCGACGAAGGCCAGCCCCAAAAAACACCGCCGCGCAGGAAGCCGAACCGGAAAACGTGGCTGATGTCTGCGCCGATAATATGTTCCGGATGCACCCGCCCCGTGAACGCCTTGTAAGCGGAAGACAGCAGCGACCCGCTAATCGCCGCCTGGCCGAGCGCCCAGCCGGTCAAAGAAATTCGGGCATGGCTGTTGATGTAGCCGGAAACAATCAGGATGAGCGGCAACGCGAGCGGCACCAGCGCGCCGATGGGCGCGGACGGAAACATCAAGTCGCGAAGCACCGGACTGCGCGTGGAACAAAAATAAAACCAGTCAAACCCGGACGCGACGCAGATGAACGTTAGCGCGATGAACAGGAGATGCCAGAGAATCATCCGCCCTTGGAAACAGCCGAGGATGTTTCGAGGCAGCGTGGCAAAAAATTGTTTCACCTTAAACTCTCCACGAGGATGAGTTCAAAACTGTTTCAAGAACCGCACGTCGTTTTCGTAGAAGAGGCGGATGTCGTTGATGCCGTAGCGGAGCATGGCGATGCGTTCGATGCCGAAGCCGAACGCCCAGCCGGTCCACACCTCGGGATCGTAGCCGACGGTCTCGAACACCTGCGGATGGACCATGCCGCAGCCGGCAATTTCCAGCCAGTCTTTGCCCATCTTCTTGACGAGCGCGTTGGTGAAATCAATCTCGTAGCTCGGCTCGGTGTAGCTAAAATAATGCGGACGGAAACGGATCTTCACGTCGTCGCCCATGAGTTCTTTGAAAACAAATTCCACTGTGCCTTTCAAATCACCGACGGTCACATTTTTATCAACGTAAAGTCCTTCAATCTGGTGGAAGGTGGGATTGTGCGTGGCGTCGGCGTTATCGCGGCGATACACGCGGCCCGGAACGATGATGCGAATCGGTGGTGGCTGTTTTTCCATCACGCGGATTTGGACGGAACTGGTGTGCGTGCGTAAAAGAAATTTTTGGTTCAGAGTTCCGGGTTCAGAGTTTGTTCCCAAATAAAACGTGTCCTGCGAATCGCGCGCTGGGTGATCTGCCGGAGTGTTGAGCGCGTCGAAGCAATGATACTCGTCCTCGATCTCCGGGCCGTCGGCGACGGCGAAACCAATCTTGCGAAACGCGCGGACGATGTCGTCGGTGACTTGCGTGAGCGGATGCAGTTTGCCGAGTGCGCGGCGGCGCCCGGGCAATGTGAAATCCGTCGGCTCTTTCGGCATCGCGGCTTTCAGTTCCAATTCCTCGCGGCGCGCCGCGAGCGCGGCTTCGAGTTCCACCTTGGCGGCGTTGATGAGTTTGCCGGCGGCGGGCTTTTCTTCCTTGGAGAGCGTGCCGAGCTGTTTCATCAGCGCGGTGAACTTGCCGTTCGGCCCGATCCATGTGCCTTTGGTTTGTTCCAGCGCGGCGAGGTCGGGCGCGGCGGTGAGTTCCGCGCGAGCGGTTTGTTTCAGCGGTTCGATGTCGTCAAGAAATCCCATAAAATTGAAGTTGGAGGATAGCGGATGGCGGCGGGAAGAAAAGAAAAACGGGC
The DNA here is from genome assembly GCA_903884535.1 of uncultured Verrucomicrobia subdivision 3 bacterium. GTDB lineage: Bacteria > Verrucomicrobiota > Verrucomicrobiia > Limisphaerales > UBA11358 > UBA11358. The sequence continues at coordinate 96,805 of CAISEZ010000067.1, read as the reverse complement.
GACCATTGCTGGTCGCCCGCTTTTAGATTTGAAATTTGAAATTCGAGATTTGAAATTTTCAGGCCTTGGCCAAGGTGGCGGCGGGCTTGTTCTTCAGCGCGGTTTTGGCCAGCGTCACCAGTTCGCCAAACGCAGCGGCGTCGGTCGCGGCGAGGTCGGCGATGACCTTGCGGTCGAGCGCGCACTTCGCGGCTTTCAAGCCTTCCATGAAACGGCTGTAGGTGATGCCAGCGGCGCGGGCTCCGGCATTGATACGAATCTGCCAGAGATAACGGTAGGTGCGCTTTTTGGTCTTGCGATCGCGGTAGGCGTATTGGCGGCCGTGGTCAACGGCGTCGGACGCGTAGCGGTAAAGTTTGGAACGTTTGAGACGGAAGCCTTTGGCCGCCGTCAACATCCGTTTGCGACGTTTGCGGGAAGCGGGAGAATTGGTGACACGCATGGTTCGTTAAGTGGTTAAATCGTTTAATGGCTGAAGGGCAAGCACTGGGTGATACGGTAAGTATCGGTCTTGTCCACCTGCACGGATTTGCCCAAGCTGCGGAGGCGCTTGGAATTTTTGGTTTGAGCCAGATGGCGGCGGCCGGCGCGTGAGCGCATGACCTTGCCGGTGCCGGTGATTTTAAACCGTTTGGCTACGGACTTCTTCGTTTTGATGCCTTTTGGACGTCGCATAAATCTATTCGTTGTAAAAAGAGTGCGGAATATACGCACCCGATGGGTTGAGGGCAAGCTTCAATTTCAAAAAACAATGGACGCGCCAGCCGAACCGCTGTTTTACAGGGAAACTGACAAATGGCGGGGAACCAGCGGCAATCACTTGTCGTCGGGTTTTATTTTTGCCAAGCTGAATCATGCTTGAAAATTCCATTCGCCGCACGCCGCGTCCGCAGGACTTGATCGGGATGTCCACGCAGGAATTGCGCGACACGTTTCAGATCACCAACCTGTTTGTGCCGGGCGAAATCACCGGCCACTTCACCGATCTTGACCGGCTCGTGGTCGGCGGCGTCATGCCGACCAGCAAACCGATTGAGATGCCGAACCACAAAGAAACCGGCCGCGCGTTTTTTCTGGAGCGCCGCGAACTCGGCGCGATCAATGTCGGCGGAGCAGGGAAGGTCGTGGCGGACGGTCACAGCTTCGCACTGGATAAATTGGATTGTGCGTATGTGCCGATGGGAACGAAATCGGTTTTGTTCACGAGTGACGACGCAAACAATCCGGCAAAATTTTATTTCCTAAGCTGCCCCGCGCACGCCGCGCCTCCCGCGCGGATGATGAAATCGGCCGATGCCACTCCGGTGAATCTGGGCGCGATGGAAACCGCCAACAAGCGCACGATTTATAAATTCATCCATCAGGGCGGCATCCAAAGCTGCCAGCTCGTCATGGGACTGACCGCTTTGGAGCCGGGCAATGTTTGGAATTCCTTTCCGCCGCACACCCACTGGCGCCGCACGGAAATATATTTTTACTTCGATCTTGGCGACAAAGTGCTGTCGCATTTCTTCGGCGAACCGTCGGAGACGCGCCACGTGTTTTTGCACAACGACGAAGTCGCGCTGTCGCCGAACTGGTCCATGCACTTTGGCGTCGGCACCGGCAACTACAAATTTATCTGGGGCATGGCCGGCGAAAATCAGGTGTTCGACGACATGGACGCGGTGAAGCCGGTGGATCTGAAATGATCCTAAAGCCACAGATGGACACAGATGAAACACAGATGTTCAAACTGGACTCCATTTGTGTTTCATTTGTGAAAATCTGTGGCTAATAACTTTTAATTTTATGAACACAAAACGATTCGAGAACAAAGTGGTCATCGTCACCGGTGCGTGCCGGGGCATTGGCGAGGCGATCGCCCTGGCATTTGCCCGCGAAGGCGCGCACGCGGTCAGCATTTGCGTCGGCGATCCGGCCGACATCACCGCCAAGATGAAAGCGCTGGGCGCGAAGTTCACCGCTTACACCGAAGATTTCGGCAAGCTCTCGCAAAAGCGCGCGGCGGAACTCATCGCGGACATCGTGAAAGTGGCGGGTCGCGTGGATGTGCTGGTGAACAACGCCGGCATCATCAAACGCGCGCCGATCGTGGATCATTCGGAAGCCGATTGGAACGCCGTGCTGCAAATTAATTTGTCCGCGCCATTTTTCCTGTCGCAAGCGGTCGGCAAATGGTGGCTCACCGGCGGCCGCGAACAATCCGCGCCGGACGCGCGGCTCAAGGTCGTGAACATCGCCTCGATGCTGTCATTTCAAGGCGGCGTGTTTGTGCCCGGCTACACCGCCAGCAAAAGCGGCATCGCTGGCATTACCAAGGCGTTTGCCAATGAACTGGCAAAGGAGCGGATGAATTTCAACGCGGTTGCGCCCGGCTACATCGCCACGGACAACACCAAGCCGCTGCGCGAGGATCCGGTGCGCAGCAAGACCATTCTCGACCGCATTCCCGAAAGCCGCTGGGGCTCGCCGGAAGACATCGCCGGCGCGATTTTGTTTCTTGCCTCGAAAGACGCCGATTATATGAACGGCACGATCATGAATGTGGACGGCGGCTGGCTGGCGCGCTAAAAATGCAGAATGATGAATTATGAATGATGAAGGCAGGAAAAAAAAGTCGCCACGGCGTTTCGGATTTTTGTTTCATGATTCAATATTCATCCTTCTTACTTTGTTGTGGCTGTCGTTTTCCTGCGCCGGCCTAGCCGCGCCGAAAAAATTTGCCGGCGCTACCCCGCTCGAATGGTCGGTCCGCCTGGCGAATTCACAAATCGCGCGGCAAACCAATTCCGCCAAGTGGGATTACACCGTCGGCCTGTTCACGCTGTCGCTTTTGAAATTGAATGAGCAGACGAACGACCCGCGGTTCGTCAAATTTTCGGAGGATAAGGTCGGTTCGCTCATTTCCGCCGACGGGTCAATTCAAGGTTACAAGCTGGAAGAATTTCAGCTCGACGCGCTGAATCCCGGCAAGACCGCACTTGCGTTGTGGCTCACGATCACCAACCCAGACAATCCTAAATTATTTTTCGCCTGCACCAAATTGATGGAACAGCTCCAGGCTCAGCCGCGCACGCCGGACGGCGGCTTTTGGCACAAGCAGCGATACACAAATCAAATGTGGCTCGATGGCATTTACATGGGTGCGCCGTTTTATGCGGCGATGGCGCGGTATATGCACCGGCCACAGCCAGTTTATGACGACGTCGCTAAACAACTCCGGCTGATTGACGAACACACTTACGATGCGAAAACGGGTTTGAATTATCACGGCTGGGACGCGGCGAAAATCCAGCCGTGGGCGAATCCCGCGACCGGCTGCTCGTCCAATTTTTGGGGTCGCGCCGAAGGCTGGTATGCGATGGCGCTAGTGGACGTGCTGGATTATTTCCCGACGAATCATCCCGCGCGGCTGCAGATCATTGCCATGCTGCAAAAACTTTCGGCGGGCGTTTTGAAATTTCAAGATCCGAAAACTGGCCTCTGGTGGCAGGTGCTGGATCAAGGCGACCGCAAAGGAAATTATCTGGAGGCGACGGCGTCCGCGATGTTTGTTTATGCGCTGGCGAAAGGAGTGAATCATGGCTATCTATCGCGTGAATATATTCCGGCAATTGAGAAAGGCTACGCGGGCATCATCCAAAATCTCATCCAGTCCGACGGCGAAAATCGCTGGTCGCTGACGCAATGCTGTTCCGTTGCCGGCCTCGGCGGTTCGCCCAGCAGCGGCAAAATGCGGGACGGCAGTTTTGCTTATTACTGCGGCGAGCCGGTGGTAAAAAATGATTTGAAAGGCATCGGGCCGTTCATCCTTGCCGGGATTGAAATGCAGCAACTGGCAAAGATCCAGTAACCTTTTTATCTTTTCGACATCTAAAATCCCGTCTGCTATCTGATTAGCCATTCCATATGAAAAATCTATTTGTGCGCTTCGCCGGCTGTATCGGGGCCATTTTACTTTCGACCAATTTCCAATCACCGGCCCAAAGCCTGCCGGCGACGATCACGACCAGCCTTTCGCCGGACATCAAACCGCTGCCCGTGCTCACCGCCATGCAGCGCGTGGCCGATAGGCAACTGGCCAATCCCGCGACTAACGCGACGACCGGCTGGATTCAGGCGGCGGGCGAGGCGGGCATGATGGCGCTGGCGGGCATTTCCGGCGACGCCAAATACCGTGACGCGATGCGCGCCATGGGCGAGACGAATGACTGGCAGCTGGGCAAACGCCTTTACGACGCGGACGACCATTGCGTCAGCCAGACCTACGCGGAACTTTATTTGCTTTATCGCGAGCCGAAGATGATTGCGCCGCTCTGCAAAACCTTCGATGCGATCCTCGCGCAACCGTCCGAAGTGCAGAGTCTGGAATTCACGAAACCGCAGACCAAGGCGCGCGAAAACTGGTCGTGGGCGGATTCGTTGTTCATGGCACCGCCGACGTGGGTGCGGCTTTACGCGGCGACCGGCGACGAGAAGTATTTGAATTTTGCGGTGACCAACTGGTGGCGCACGACGGATTATCTTTACGACAAGGACGAACACCTGTTTTTCCGCGACAGCACTTATTTCAAAAAGACCGAGGCGAACGGCAAAAAAGTTTTCTGGGGCCGCGGCAATGGCTGGGTGATGGCCGGGCTGGTGCGCACGCTGCAATATCTGCCGATGAATCATCCCGACCGGCCGCGCTTTGAGCAATTGTTCAAGGACATGGCGGCGAAAATTTTGACGTGCCAGCAGCCGGACGGACTCTGGCGCGCGAGTTTGCTCGACCCGGAAAGTTATCCGCTTAAGGAAACCAGCGGCTCCGGTTTTTACACCTGCGCGCTGGCGTGGGGCGTGAATCAAGGATTGCTCGACCGCGCGACGTTTGAACCGGCCGTGCGTAAGGCGTGGGCGGCGCTTGTTAGTTGCATTGATGCCGACGGCAAACTGACGCACGTCCAACCCGTTGGCGCAGACCCGAAGAAATTTGCGGAGGATTCCACGGAAGTTTATGGCGTCGGCGCATTTCTGCTCGCGGGAAGTGAGATTTATCGGATGGCGGTTTTGGAAGAAACAAAGACAAAGCCAGGCTCGCATGGGATTAGCAAACGCTGGGCAGTTTCAATCACCAATCCAGCAAATTTTAGACGCGACTGTGAAACCGTTGAAACTTTTCCAGGAGTTTGGCGACAAATTGCCGTCATGGACGGACTTTCCTCACGCATTTTTGATTCACAGGTTTATTCCATGGGATCAAATTCTGCACCCGACAAATTACTTTTCCAAGCCGACTTCGCGCCGCACGAAACAAAAACATTTTACATTTTAGACGCAAGCGCATTGCCCGCCGTTCCGCCGCCGATTGTAAAAACCTTTGCCCGTTACGTTCCCGAACGCTACGACGATTTTGCGTGGGAGAGCGACCGCATCGCGCACCGCATCTACGGCCAGGCGCTCATCAAGGCCGAGGGCACCGTCAGCAGCGGCGCGGACGTGTGGATCAAAAAAGATCGCGGCCTCATCGTGGACACGATGTATGCCACGAAACATTACCACGAGGACAACGGCGCGTTCATGGACGATTATCGCGTCGGCAAGAGCCGCGGCTGCGGCGGTCTCGGCATCTGGGACGGCAAAAAACTTTTTGTGTCGAGCAACTGGCGCAACTGGAAGCTCATCACCACCGGCCCAATCCGCTCGGAATTTGAACTGACCTACGACGCATGGGACGCGGGCAACGGCCGCAAAGTTTCCGAGGTGAAACGCTTCAGCATTGACGCCGGCTCGTGGATGACGAAGGTGAGCAGCACGATTTCCAGCGAGGACAAAACCACGTTGCCGATCGGCATCGGTCTGGCCGAGCGGGCGTGTCCGACGAACCGCGAGGAATTTCTGGCACGTGATTTAACCGAAGGTTGGATGACTTATTGGCAGCCGGAAGATCAGCCCAAGGGCACCACGGCGGTGGCGATTTTGCTGCCGAAAAATTCCGTGAAGGAATTCACCAACGACAATCCGGCCATGCCCGACAGCGTGAAGCGCGCGAACGTGCCGCAGCCGACGCACGAAGGTTATCCGCCGATTCGGACTCAACTCGCGGTGACGCAGATGGAAGTGGACCAGCCGTTCAGTTACTATTTTGGCGCAAGTTGGGATCGCAGCGGGGATTTCACGAACCACGTCCAGTGGGAAAATTACGTGAAACGCTTCGCCGAGCGCCGCGACCAGCCGTTGCAGGTGACGGTGGGGAATTAAAAATCAAACCGCTAATCCGCGCTAATCTTCGCTCCTAAAAATGAGCAATGGTAAGCGAAGATTAGCGGTTGAAAATTATTTCGGCTGTGCTTGCGCGATGACCTTTATCGCCTCGGTTGTGGCATGCGGCGTTTCCCGCCACGCTCTTTCGACGAGCTTGTCCTCGTTTCATCCGACAAGACGCGCAATGATCAATCGGTTAAGTTATTTGCAATGTTCTCAAAAATTCAGGGTAAATTAGCTTTTGAATTGGTTGAGGTATAGATTGAAACACGTCATTGCTTCATTAACTTATGAAATCTGTTTGGTTTGTCCGCATCCAGCCGACGTTGTTTGGAAACGTCGCGCATTGTTCAATCCGCCGCAGCGCGCTGTGGCATTCGCTTGGCCTGTTGCTGCTGTGCTCGCTGCCGGCCGCGGCCGCGTTGAACATCCTCACCAACGGCGCGACCATGAGCGGTAGCTATTGGTCTTTGGGGACGGCTCCAGCGGCCTCCGCCAATGCCGGCTCGTTTCAAGATTTGTTGATTGCGACCTCCAGCAACCAAATTTATCAGGCTTCCGGCAATGTCTACGCGCAATCAATCAATATAACGAATGGCCAGTCCTATACCTATGTGGCCAACACCACAAATTACAGCTCCGGGTCTCCGGTGTTGCGGGTGGGCGACGCCGTCAGCTCGGCTGCCGCTGGGACGTCTTTCAGTAATTCGGTTTCGGGGGTGACGAACGATGCCATTTATCTGGCCAACAATTCGTCGCTCACGATTCTGGAAACTAATTTGAATAATGCCACCAATTCGGTTCAAGGCAATCCATTGACCGTGGGGCTTTATTGCACCAATGGACAGAATTTCAACATTCAAAGCGGCTCAACGCTGACCATTAACGCGCTTATTCAGGCTAGTTCCTCCAGTAAAACGATTACCCTTACCGGGGGCGGCACCTTTAATTATGGCGGAAATCCGTATGCGCCGAGCAACCTACTGAACAATCTGATTAGCTTTAAATCCTCCCTCACGATCACCAACGACTCCACGTTTATGCTCAATGGGGTCATCAGCAACGGAGCCGGCAACGGGGTGGTAGTGGCTTCGGCTAATTCGCTTTTCAATGAAAACAGCACAGGAACCATTCAGGGGACGGCAATTCTGACAGTGAATAGCGGTTTGGCTACACTCCATGGAACAAACACCTATTCGGGGGTCACTACAGTGACAGGTCCAAGCGCGATGTTGGAGGTGTTCGGACATCAGGCGCTTTCGGGTAGTTCCAGTCTAGCCCAAGGATCCACCACTAGTCTAAACAGCACTCTGGCTCTGGCTACGCCCGACAACTATACCATGAACCAGTTGCAGCTCAGTGGCATAATTATTGTCACCAATGCCGGCTCCGGGCCGTCCACGCTGACCTTCACCAATGGCGGCTACCAGACCGGAACTGCCACCAAGCAAATTCAGGCGGAAACAAACACGACCGTGATTATCAACGGTTCAACTTTTGATATCATTGGTGCCAGCGGCAACAAAGACCGTAATCTCAACGTAACGGTCAGCACAGGCGGTGCGGTAACCATTAATGCGGTTCTGGAAAACACGAACGGAGTAATTACCAGCGCTTTCAATGGGGGTCTTGAAAAACACGGTCACGGCGTGCTTACTCTTAACAATGTCAATACCTACACCGGCGGAACGACAAATTCCGGCGGCGGGACGCTCATGGTAAATGGACAAATTGGTGGCTTCTCGGTTAATTCAGACTCCATTCTGGGTGGCACGGGCACCATTACCTCGCCTATTATCATCACGACCAATGGCACTCTCGCCCCGGGATTGACCACGGCCATCGGCACGCTCCATGCCAGCGGCGGAATCAATCTGGCCGGAAATGTTCTGATTAAAGTGAATAAATCCGTATCCCCATCAAATGACCTGACACAGGTTACCGGGGCATTGACCAATGCCGGAACCGGCACGATTACAGTCACCACCAATTTGCCGGGCGCGACCGCCTTGGCCTTGGGCGACCGGTTTGTGATCTTCAGTCAAGCCGTGTCTAATGGCGCGGCGATGACAGTCATCGGCAGTTTGCCCAGTGGTTTGGCCTGGTCCAACAATCTGGCTACCGACGGTAGCATCTCGGTGGTAAGCGGGATTGTTGCTTCGCCGCAATTGGGGGTTGCCCAGGTCGGCAATGTGCTTACCTTTACTTGGTCAGGGGCGTTCAAACTCCAGTCACAGACCAATACGCTGGGCGTTGGCCTGAGCAACAACTGGGGTGATTACCCCGGTGGCACAAGCAGCGGAGTGACCGCGACGATCAACACGGCGAACCCGGCGGTGTTCTTCCGACTGTCGCAATAAGCCGGCGAACTTGGCGGCAGTTCCGATAAAAATTTCTGCGGTTGTTTGGGTTCAATCGTAGCGAAACGGTGGGTTGGTTATGGGAGGCGGGGATGCCATTTCGGCATCTCCGCTTTCCAATAAAATACAGTTGATGATCGGCAAGAATTGCGCGGATTTTAAAATTACTATTTATGAAAAAAACAAATCTTCTGCTCTGCCTCCTCATGGCAGCAAGTGTGCTGTTCCAAGGCTGCGACAACAACAAACGGGCTGGCAGCATTACGAACGATGCCACCCCGCAAAAAAAAATACGGCTGGCCTTTGTCGCCCACAATGCCAACGACTATTGGTCCATCCTGCGCATGGGCTGCGACACGGCGGTGCGACAACTCGGCGATGTGGACTTGGATTTTCGCACGCCCGGCGACCATACGGCGGCGGCGCAACGTGAAATTTTAACGGAACTGCTCGCGAGCGGCGTGGACGGCATTGCCATCAGCCCGATTGATGCCGAGAGCCAGACGGACTTTCTAAACTCCATCCCCACCAACGTGCTCTTGGTGTGCGCGGACAGCGACGCCGAAAAAAGCCGGCGCGTTTGTTATATCGGCACCGACAACGTCGCCGCCGGCATGCAGGCGGCGGAACTGATCAAGGCCGCGCTGCCTCAAGGCGGCAAAATTGCCGTGTTCGTCGGCTATCCAAATGCGCAAAATGCCAAGGAACGAATTCAAGGGATTCAAAACGGACTGGCCGGGTCGAACATCCAAATTGTGGAAACATTCGCTGACGATACCAAAAGCACCGTGGCCCAGAAAAACGCCCAGGAAGCGATGACGAAGTATCCTGACCTAGCGGGCATGGTCGGACTCTACAGCTACGACGGACCGGCCATCCTGATGGCCGTCCGCAGCGTGCTCAAGGTGGGCTCGGTCAAAATCGTTTGCTTTGATGAAGACAACGACACTCTCGCTGGAATTGCCGCCGGCGATATTTATGGCACCATCATTCAAAAACCGTTTTCCATCGGACGCCAGACCATCCTATGTTTGGACAAGTGTCTGCATGGCGATAAATCACAGTTGACCGCTGGCAAGATTTATATTCCCACGGAAAAGGTCACCAAGGACAATGTCGCTGAGATGCAAATATCATTGAAGACCATTTTTCAGCAGCAATAAAAAATGCAATAAAATAAGCCAAAACGGTTTTGAAACGTAAATTGTGAAAATTATTATGGTCATATAAAAAATTGTTACCACGATTACCATTAAAACAGGGCCCAAGCCTTCTTTTGTCTAAAAAGCAGTAATGAGTTTGACTCAATCTTACTTCGCGAGCGAAATGATCCGCCGGCTGTTATTATTTTGCCTATGTCTTGGAGTAACCGATGCCAGTTGGGCACTCAATCCGAGTGTGCCGCCGGGCGGAAATTTTGATTTGAGCCACTGGTATCTGCAACTGCCAACTTCCGGTGGGGTGTTGACCGGAACGGGGGGCAGTGTGGATTCAGCCTCTTCCGCCCAGCTCGTGGCGGGGTTTACGAATGCCTATTTTTTTACGGCAGCGGATGGGGCCATGACATACTGGGTGCCGGATAATGGTGCGACCACCAGTGGTTCGACACATCCGCGCAGCGAATTACGTGAAGAGTTGGTGCCCGGCGATACCTCCACTAACTGGACCTTATATGGCACCCATATCCTGGCGGCCACTTGCGTGGTGTCGAACGTCCCTGCCGATACCCAGAAGGTCTGTATCGGGCAGATTCATGAGCCAAGTAATCTTATCAATGGCAGTGCTGGCGCGAATAATGAACAGATGATCATGTTCGACCTCGCCTCGCAAAAAATTTACGCCAATATCAATCTGGATGGGGATCTATCCAGCAGTTTTAGCGTGCCCTTTATCTTAGGTTCCGGTGTCGCACTGGGTAAGCCCATAAATTACACAATTTCGGTTGTGAACGGGCTATTGACAATCATCATCAATAACGTCACCAATTCCTGGAATCTTTTTAGCGGCACCAATTACCAAGGCCATATTGCCACGAACTGGGATTCAACTTCGGGTAACACTGTCTACTTCAAGGCCGGAGACTATAATCAAACTGATAACACCTGCAATTGCTCTACCGATGGGGCCAAGGTTGCCTTTTATTCGTTGACGCGGTATCACGCGCCTGCCATCACCAACCAGCCAGCCAGCACCAACGTGACGTCCGGTCAGAATGCAGGATTCAAGGTGGCCGCGAGCGGAAACGGCGCCTTAAGCTATCAGTGGCAATTCAACGGCACCAATCTGGCCGGTAAAACGGCTTCTTCATTGATCCTGACTAACGTCGCAAACACCAACGCTGGAAATTACACCGTGGTAGTCCATGACAACTCCAGTTCCTTCAGTTCCGTGACCAGTTCGGTCGCAGTGATGACAGTGAACGGAAGCGGGACAGCACCAACGATCACAAGCGGACCGACGAACCTCTCGGTTCTAGCGGGGCAAAATGCCAGTTTCACCGTGGTGGCGGGCGGGACAGCGCCGCTGAGTTACCAATGGCGTTTCAACACCAACACCATTCTGGCGGGTGTGACAAATTCGTCCCTGACTATTTCAAATGCGTTCATCACCAATGCGGGCAGCTACTCGGTGGTGGTGACAAATTTATATGGATTTACCAATGTGAACGCCACACTGACTGTAAATAGAGCGACGCCGATCATAACAACTGCGCCGACGGCGAGTGGAATCACGTATGGGCAGACGCTGGCCAATTCGAGCTTGAGTGGTGGAGCAAGTTCGGTCGCAGGCGAGTTTAATTTTACCACTTCGTGCACGGCACCTGGCGCAGGCACGGCGTTGCAGAGTGTGACGTTCACTCCGATTGACACTGCGAACTATTATAATGCGACCACGAACGTAAGTGTGGCGGTGGCTAAAGCCGGGTTGACTGTTTCAGGAATTACCGCTGACAACAAAGTCTATGACGTCACCACGGCAGCTGCACTCAACTTGGGCAATGCGGCCTTGGGGGGCAATCTAGACGGTGTGAATGTCGTGCTCAACACTGCCGGGGCCGCTGGCAATTTTATTCCGGATGGCAACATTGGCAATGGCAAAACAGTGCAAGTCTCCGGACTTGCCGTCAGCGGTTCGGCGACCAACAACTATACTCTGACGCAACCGTTGACATTTGCCAGCATCTTGGCACCGCCCAGCAGTCCTAGCAATTATACCAATGGGGCGATGCGCATTAACTTCTTCGGCATCCCGTATTCAAACTATGTTGTGCTGACGACTACAAATCTAGGTATGTCGTGGTGGCCGGTGAGCACCAATACAGCAGGTGCCAACAGCACATGGCTGTTCAGCGATCCCAACGCCACCAACGGACAGCAATACTATCGATTGGCCACGCCTTGAAGATGCTTTTTAGAAATGCATAAGTTCATTTCCCTTGCGGTCTGGTGTGCGTCAATGTCAGCGTGGGCCTTGAATCCCGCCAAGTCGCCAGGGCAGAATTTTGATCTTTCCACCTGGAAGCTACAAACTCCCTTTACGAACACATCCAGCGGCGGTGTGCTGGAAATTTTCCAGCCACAACTCACCACCTACAGTTCAAATATATTTTATACGGCTACCGATGGGGCGATGGTTTTCTGGGTGCCGACCGCCGGGGTCCCCATCGCCGCTGGCGGTTACCCTCGATCCGAGCTGCGGCAGCTGGCTACGGGGGGAGATTGGGCACTTACCAATAATGTCGGTCATCTTTTGACTGCGACCTGCAAGGTTCTCACCAACCCACCCAGCGGCAAGATCATTTTTGGTCAAATTCATGGGACTGCTAGCGACGAAATCGTGAAACTGCAATGGGATAATGGAACGGTTAGAGCCTCCTTTGAGACTAATTATGGGGTAACCGCATTTTATAAAACCAATGGCACTTGGAATCTGGGTGACACCCTTAGCTATTCCATTCAGCAGTCAAACCACCTGGTCACTGTCACCGTCAATGGTGCGAGCGTGAGCAACGTGCTGAATTCATCTTGGGATGTGGACACTTATTATTTTAAGGCTGGAAATTATTGTTCGGACAACTCAACCAACACCGATACTGTGAGCGTGGTGGCCTTCTATGGTTTGAATGGGGTTGCCGGGGCGGTGGCCGCGCCCACGTTCAGTCCGCCGGCTGGCACCTACTCGTCAAACCAGACGGTGACCATCAGCACTTCCACGATAGGCACCTCAATCCATTTCTCCACCAACGGCATTCAGCCGACTTCGACCACGGGCACGCTTTACAACTCGCCGGTAATCATTCGCACGACTACAACCCTCAAGGCCATCGCCTGCGACAGCATTCTGACCAACAGCACCGTCACAACCGGACTTTACACGATTACGCCACCTGCTTTGGCAATCCAAACCATCGGCACCAATGTAATAGTATTCTGGCCGGCGAGCACGGATCGCGCTTTTGTGCTACAATTTACTACGAATTTATTTTCGACCAACTGGGTTGGCGGGGGAGCACTGGTTACTAACGGCGGACAATTTGTGGTGACTAATGCCGTTTCAGCCAGCACAGGATTCTATCGCTTGAAAAAATAGTGGCCACGAATAAAGCCACGAATGAGTTAATTTGTCATGAGAATTTTGACGCGAATGATACATGTTCCGGTGGCCTTGCCTGTGCTATTCTGGTTGCTGATCAAAGCAGGGCTAGTGCTGAGCGCCAGTGGATCAACCAATTTAAGTGTCTGGGCCTATCCAGGCGCGAGCGGGAGAATGATTTTCCAACCGGATGCTCTGGGCAACCGGGTGCTGGATTACTCCGGCGTTGGATACAAAGGCGGCACGGTGCCAATTCCAAATGTCACTGTGAAAACCAACCTTTCGCCGGTCGCTGGCGATAACGGGCCGGTCATTCAGGCGGCCATCAATTACGTCGCGACGCTGCCGCTCGACGCGAATGGCTTTCGCGGTGCGGTGCTGCTTTCGGCCGGCATTTATCCCATCTCAAACTCAATATCAATCAATGCCAGCGGCATCGTTCTGCGCGGCTCAGGTTCCAACACGAATGGCTCGGGAACTGTTCTGCGCGCCGCTGGGCCGCGTCCTGGAGCTGACGTGGCAACCAATAGCGTCCCGCTAATTATTATTTCCGGCTCAGGTTCGGCTTCAACGAGCGGGACCGTCCGCAACATAACAAATAACTATGTTCCCGTCGGCGCATACAGCTTCAATGTGGATAGCACTAGTGGTCTGGCGGTAGGCAACCGGGTTATGATTACTCGGGCTAGCCCGGTCAATTGGATTCAAGCCATTGGCATGGACCAAGTTTCTCCTGCATGGACAGCCGGCAGTTTTAATGTTCCAAACGAACGCTACATCACCCGCATCGAAGGTAACATTGTCATGGTGGACGTGCCGTTGACTTGCGCCATCGAATCGCAATACGGTGGCGCTACCATCCAGACCTACGCCTGGTCTGGCCGCATTAACAATGTCGGCGTCGAGGACGTGTTTGGTGTATCCGATTTTAATCCCGCTATTACCACGAACACCGGTGCTTCCAGTTATTATTATTCGGATGAACAGCACGCCATGCGTTTCATAGAGGCAACTATCGTGGAGAATGCGTGGGTGCGGCGTGTGGCGTCGCAATATTTCGCCTACTCCTGCGTCACCATGGACACCGGCGCGCGCAACATGACCGTATGCGACAGCAGTTCACTGGATCCGGTCTCCATCATCACCGGCGAACGGCGATATGCGTTCGGGCTTGGGGATGCCAGGAATTGCCTGGTGCAGAATTGTTACACTCGCAACGATCGGCATCAGTTTGTCACCGATTCGCTCGACCCCGGGCCTAATGTGTTCGTGGATGGCGTGAGCGATCTTGCCTACAACGATTGTGGTCCGCACTTTCGCTGGGGCACAGGCGCGATTTGGGACAATGTTTATACCAGCGACACGCTGGAGGCAAATAACTATGGCAACGAAGGCACTTCGCATGGGTGGTCCGGTGCCAATGAGGTGGACTGGAACTGTGCCGCTGGGGCGGGCTTTATCGTCCAGAACCCACCCACGGCCCGCAACTGGTTGATTGGCGGCATTGGCTCACTCCAGCCCGACAACGCCGCTATTCCGCCAAACCCAGCACCGGGCACCTACGACTCACTGGGCACTAATGTTTTTCCAAACAGTCTTTATTACGCGCAGCTTCAGGACCGGTTGGCCGGGCTAAATCCTCAAGTTCGCGAATACTGGGTTGGCCAGATAGATCAGTTTGTCAGCGGTCCCACCGGCGAATCTGTGCCGGTAAACTCAACTTGGTTGACTGCCGTCCAGGCCGCCGCTGGTTCCGCCCAAGTCAATAGTTTTGACATTGTCACCAACAACCAATGGGTTCCGTTCACTTTTAGCTATTCCCTCGCTACGACTGATCGCATCGTGGGTGCCACCTTGTCAGTCGCCATGCGTTCTTACAATTCCAACAGTGAATCTTTCTATTTAAACTCTATCGCCAACAGTAACAGCTTTTCCGGCCTTGGGTGGACGCCCATCAGTTCCGGCACGAATACTACGGTTCGCACCCTCGACCTTGGCAACCAGCTTAACTTACTTACTAATGGGATATTGAATTTAGCTATTGCTGGTGATGTGGGTATTGACTGGGCCATGCTGGAATTACAAGTGACGCCAGTGCAAACGCTTTACACCAATTACATCCTGCCCGTGGCTGATGCCTATGTTCGCGGCGGCACAAATGCAGTTGTCAACTACGGAACGAATATCACACTGGATATTCAAGCCGCCACCGCCACCAATAACCAGCGTCAGGCTTATTTGCGCTGGAATCTCGCCGGCTTTTCAACGAATCTCAAGCAGGCACGTGTTCGACTCACGCCCGTCATTGTGGGTATTAATGCTCTTGAAAACGGAATCTCGCTTACGACGAATAACAGTTGGAGCGAAAGCACGATTAACTGGGTTAATCAGCCCGGTGGCGGTAAAAGGTTTGCCACCTGGATACCCGTCGTAAATGTGCCGATCGAAGTCATCGTCACGCCACAGGTGCAAGCGGCGCTGGCGGTTGATGGCCAGTTGTCGTTTAAATTATTTTCGCTGACCACCAACAACAGCCTTGGTTTGGTTAGTTATGCTTCACGCGTGAATGCCAGCACCGCGTATCAGCCGCAATTGCTGCTTATTTACACGAACATTGTGCCCGTTTTTTCGGGCCTGACCAACGCGACTAACATTTACGGAAACGCCACCATAATACTATCAGGGAACTTAGGCGGGACGAATGGTGGAACTCCGATCTACCCGGCCATCGGTGAAGTGGTCAACGCCACAATCAATGGACACTCGGTCAGCGGAACGGTGACCAACGCTACCGGTGGATTTTCTATAGTTTTCAACGATGCGTCGCTGGCAACCAATTCCGTGAATGGTTCACCTTATGTCATTACTTACAACTATGCGGGGAATGGTTCCAGCCTGACTGCGGCAGGCAATGACACCAGCACTATGCTGATGGTCAACCCGGCACCGGTGACAATTGCCTCAGGCATCACGGCTAATAGCAAAACTTACGATGGCACCAACTCCGCAACCATCAGTTCCAACAACGTGGCGTTAGGCGGAGTCACGGCCGCCGACACAAATTTTGTCGCGCTGTCCACGAACGGTTACACGGCGACTTTCAACACCGCTGGCGTCGGAACCAACAAGCCCGTGACCCTAGCCGGATTGAGTCTGACTGGCATTCGCGCAGCCAACTACGCATTGGTCCAGCCGACAAACTTGACCGCCACCATTTACAGCGCTGGCAGCAATATTTTGCTGACAATTTATGCCAACAACACACACAAGGTATATGGTCAGGCTGTCACTTTTACCGGAACGGAGTTCACAACCATCGGCCTTACCAACTTCGACTCCGTGACCAGCGTAACGTTGACCAGCAGCGGGGCGGTGAACACGGCGAACACGGGCAGCTATGTGATTGCGCCTACCAACGCAGTGGGAAGCGGGTTGACGAGCTACACCATCAATTATGTCAACGGAACATTGACGGTGACTCAAGCCGTGTCTGCATTCACAAATCTGCCACTCAGCCAGGCTATTCCCGTCGGCACCACGAACGTGACGCTCGCAGGCAGCGTGACGACGACAGGTCCAGTCTCGCTTACCAATGGCACACCAATAAGTATCATCCTTAATGGCGCCACCCAAAATGCCAATGCCACCAATGGCAACTTTTCCATAGTCTTCAATACGGCTGGCATTCCAGCATCAGGTTTACCTTACATTATCCAGTATATTTATTCGGGCGATAATAATTATGCCGGAGTCACAAACATCAGCACTGACTTGGCGGTTTATAATCCGACAAATAATTTTGTCTGGAGTGGTGCGAGCGGCATGGACTTAAACTGGGCTACCTTCGGCAACTGGTTGCCCATCGGTGTGCCTGGCAACAGTTCGACCGTGCTCTTCACCAACGCCGGAACCACCGCCGGGGCCACGTCATCCAACAACGTCGTCAATGCCAGCTTGACGTTAAAATCGGTGACCTACAGTCAGACCAACAATTGCCATAATACCTTCATTAATCCAGGAGTGATCCTGACGGTTTTGAATCCAGCCGGCACCAACCTGTTTCTGGTCGGCACGGAAACGGATCTGGGAGCGAATCAACAGGTGACCAATATCATTTCAGGTGCGGGTGGCACCTTGTCCATTGTTAGCACCAACGTAAACTCGGCGGTTGTCATTCGTCAGGCCAGCACTACCGCCGGTTTACATAATGCTTTGCTGGATATGTCTAGCTTGGATACATTCAACT
The DNA here is from genome assembly GCA_903884535.1 of uncultured Verrucomicrobia subdivision 3 bacterium. Lineage (GTDB taxonomy): Bacteria > Verrucomicrobiota > Verrucomicrobiia > Limisphaerales > UBA11358 > UBA11358. Next base: position 79,360 of record CAISEZ010000067.1, on the reverse strand, counting down.
TCGCGGCCGGCAATATTCTGATTGGTGTCCAAGGGCAGATCAACCGGGCCGCCGGCACCTGGCTCCTGGCCAAAACTAATTCGATTTCTCTCTCCGGGACCGGCACGGCGCTTGATGTAGGCGACCTTGGTGGCAACGGTGGCAAGGGAATCCTGCAACTGGGATATTCGAATGCCTTTTATGTGGATGCAATCAAGGTGGCGGGTCAGAAATCCGTCGGCATTTTGCAGTTTAATCCCAATTTCACCAGCAACATTCCGATGCTCTACTTGCGCGGTAATACGAACTCACGCGTTTCATTGTTTGCGACCGGCGACAACAGCACCACGCAAAACAGTGGCAGTGCCGCCACCGGAACGGTGGATTTCAGCGGCGGCATATTGGATGGACAAGTGGACACACTTTTCGTCGGACGCAGTCAGAGTTCGCCATCAGGTCTTGGCGTGGCAACGGGAACATGGACCTTCAATAAAGGAAATCTTAATGTGAACACGTTGGAAGTGGCCTATCAATTGGCCAGCAACACCGGAGTCAATGTTTTTGGCACGGTGAATGTCAATGGCAGCGCCACCTTGGTGGTGAATGCGTCGTTGCGGCTGGGGCACACTACGGTTGCCACAAATCAACCGGTGGCTGTGCTTAACCTCAACGGTGGAAATGTGCAAGCCAATCAAATCATAACAGAAACCACGAATGCAACCATAAACATTACCAATGGCATATTGACCGTCAACAATACAGTCGGCACGGCTGCGGCACCGCTGGCGAATTTGAATTTGTCCAGTGGTGTGCTGCAATTCGCGCCAACTTCCGCCGGCACCAATGTTTTTGTGAAGACCATGGCTACCGCCAGTCTGTCAAGTAATTCAATCAACATCACAGCCTTGCCAGCCATACTCAACTTTCCTAGCCAATTTAAACTGATCAAGTATTCATCCTTCAACAACAACACTAACCTTAATCTAGGCACGCTGCCGACGACGAATTCTTTAGTCTATCAGGGTTATCTTTCCAACAACGTAGCCGGCGGAACCATTGATCTGGTCATCGTGACCAACGGCCCGCCGCCGGTGGTTTTGCCGCCGCAATTTGTGCTGATTGGATTGGATGCCAACGGAAATTGCACTATGTCTGGAACTGGTCCCACCAATGTCGGCTACCGAATTTTTGCCACGACGAATCTTGCACTGCCATTCATGAACTGGGTGCCGATGGCTACGGGCACTTTTGGCGGCGGAACCTTTAATTACACTGATACGCTGGCAACGAATTATTTGTTGCGGGCATATCGTGTGGTGTCACCGTGAGTCGCAACCATCAGGTAATATCCGCTTCTGGGTGATTAGGAATTTAATTAAGGTATAGATATGAAAAGGCCGGTAAGTTTTTTTTGAATCTGCTGGTTCGGCTCGATTACCAACGATTTTTGCCAGGCATTCGCTGCTTGTATGCGCTGGTTGAGCGCGGCATAAATGTCGCCGAGGTGGTCGTAAATCGCTGGGTCGGGCCGGTTGGAATTCTGGATGGACTGAAGTTCGTAATTCAATGCCTCAACCGGCCGGTTCAGTTTGAACAGCACCCATCCTAGGCTGTCGAGGTAGGCGGCATTCTTGGGTTCAAGCCGGACGGCGTGGTCAATCATTGCACAAGCCTGATCGAGATTTTCGCCGTTTTTAGCCATGAGAAAGCCAAGGTTGTTGTAAGCGGTAGCGAAATCAGGTTGAAGGCGGATGGCTTCCTGATATTGGCGGACGGCCTCGTCGGTTCGACCAATTTTTTCCAAGGCGATACCTAGGTTGTTGCGGAGGCCGGCGTTATTGGGTTGCAATTGAACCGCAGTCTGGAATTCCCGGAACGCTTGTTCGTTTTGGCCATTTTCACCGTGGATCATGCCGAGGTTGTTATGTAGGCTGGCACTATTTGGTTCCAATAAAATGGCTGCTTGAAATTGGCGGATGGCCTCATCAGTTTGCCCATCTTTGGCGAGGACAAGGCCAAGGTTGCTATGGGCGACGTAATTGTTTTCTGTGACTGCGAGGGCGTGACGAAAAAGGGTTTCACTATTATTCCAATAATCCAGCTGTTGCCGTGTCAAAGCAGCGAAGAGTAGGAGTGTCGTTAGACTTACAGCGGACAATGCCGCCTGCTTATGTCGCGAGTATTCGGTCAGCGCGCTGGCGCTCCAGACTATAATTATAAATATTCAGAATGATGGAATATAGGTGTAGCGATCTGCCATCGCTTGTTCGCCCGCCTGAACCAAACCGATCACTGGCACGAGGGTCCCGATATACCAGAGCCAGCCCATCAACAAAAAAGGATATCGCCTCCGCTGACTAAATAGGAGTGCTGAAATGCCGCACAAGAACAGCCCTGCAAACAACACTTTGGCCTGCGGCCAGTGCCCCGGGTGTGGATAGTAGAAAGCGAGATTGATTGGCCAGAATAGTTTCCCCAGATAACAACAGTATGAAATCAGCCCGTTCTCGGCGCGAGCGGCGAATGGCAGGATTTCACTTTCCACCACGGCACCAGCGTGCTGTTGCACCGCGTAAGTCGCCACGCTGGACATGACCGCAAGCAAAAAGAATGGAGTTTTCTCCAGCAGCAAAGGTCCCCAATCGGCATTCTGCGATCGGTGATCGGCAATTCGTTTGAGCGGCCAATAATCCAGCAATAACATGACAAACGGCCAGGTTACCAGCATCGGCTTGCTCATCAAACCCAAGATGAAACAAAACAATGCCAACAAATAATTACCGATTTTAGATTTGTGATTTAAATTTTGCGGACCGGCGTAGCGGCAATAAAAAATAAGTGCCAACAGTCCGAAAAGTGTGCTCAAAACGTCCTTGCGTTCTGATATCCACGCGACTGACTCTACATGCAACGGATGCCACCCAAACAGAGCCGCCACCACAGCACTTCGCCAGTGGGCACCGGTAAGACCGCGAAGGAGGAGGAATACAAGGACGGTATTGGCCACGTGCAGCAACACACTGGTCAAGTGATGGCCCCAGGGATTCAAACTGAATAACTGGCAATCCAACAGGTGAGATACCATTGTAATTGGGTGCCAATTTGAAGACACGATGTTGGTGAAGGCCGCTTTCAGATTTTCCAAGGTAAGGCCGCCGGTCACGTGGGCATTGTCCGTGACATAGTCTGGGTCGTCATAACTGACGAAGCCATTGTGCATGGCTGGCCAATAAATGGCTAATGTCATCAGCGCCAGCAACCCGGCAAGCAGCCATACTGGAACTCGTGACGGTTCCTTGATCTGGTTAATCGCCACTGAAGTTACGGGTTTGGATTTCGCCGATGCCGGGCGATCCGTCTGCGCGATTTGTTGCTTTGAATTACGTTTTGACATCTGTGAGCAGTATTCAAAAAGTCTAGCGGGTGACGCTCAAAAAGTGAAATTCTATAATAAGCAGCAACTTATTTTTGAAGTCCGGGCGCACGGCTGTTCGGCCTCCGACCTTGACTCAACGACCCGCCGCAGTTTTCTTTATTTCCAGCGCATGGGCTAGGTTGGCTTGGGCCTGGGCGTAATCCGGTTTTAGGCGGAGGGCTTCCTGATATTGGCCGATTGCTGCGTCAATCTGGTTTTTGTTGAGGAGGGAAGTGCCAAGATTGTTGTGGGCCTCGGCAAAATCCGGTTTTAAGCGGAGGGCTTCCTGATATTGACTGATAGCATCATCTATTTTCCCTTTGTTAAAATAAGCAGAAGCAAGATTGTTGTGGGCCTCGGCATTGGCCGGATTGAGGCGGATGGCTTCCTGGCATTCGTGGATGGCCTCTTCAATCTTACCTTGGTTGAGAAGGGCGGCCCCGAGGTTGTTGTGGGCGGCGGCCTTTCCAGGTTTGAGGCGGATAGTTTCCCGGTATTCGCGGATTGCCTCATCGATTTCGCCGAACATATCGAGCGCTTTGCCGAGATTGTAGTGAGCGTCGGCGTGATCCGGTTTCAAACGGATTGTTGTCTGAAATTCGCGCATCGCCTCGTCCATTCGGCCGTGCTCTGCTAAGATCATGCCAAGGCAGTTGTGGGCCATCCAGCAGCCGGGGTTTTTGGCGAGAGTGTCCTGCCACAAAATTTCTTGATTTGCATAGATGTGCGACTGGGTCCAAGTCAGCACCGCCAACCCTACTGGCAGCAAGGCCGCCGTCAACGGGAACGGTCGACAGATTTTCCTCAGCCCGGCCACCGCCAGAACGATCAGGCCCACGCTGGCGAGATATTGAAAATGGTCCGCCACGAACGAAAAACGCATTGGATAAACATTGGTGAAGCCCAGCGCCGGAAAGAGCGTGCCGATAAAGAACAGCACCGCCACCAGCGGGCCGCGACCGATGCGGTGCCGCCAATGCCAAAGCCCCAAAACCACCGCCAGAGCTGCCATCGGAAACATCCATTGCCACCACTCGGCGGTGTTGATCTGCCAGCGCGGATAGATGAAGGTAAGGTTCACTGGCCAGAACAATTTTTCTGCATAGAACCAAGTCACGCGTCCGGCGATGAGGCAGCGTTCAGAAATACTAAATGCCCATTCCGGTCCCAGCGCACCGACATAATTACGTTCCACCCACGCAGTGACCAGACTCAACCCCGCGCCCACGATAAAAAATGGCAGCAATGGCCAGACTTCACGACTGACGATTCGTCCACGCTTCCACCAAAACACCAGTAGCAGTGCCGCCGGCAGCGAACAGGCTGTGGTTTTGCTCAGCAGCGCGGCGATGAACAAGGCCAACGCGATGAAATACCATCGCATCGAAAACTGGACAGGCTTTTGTCCGGCCATGGTCGTCTCCGTCCATCGCAGGTATGTGATTGCCGCCGCGAAATAAAAAACCGCCGATTGCACATTCTTCCGCTCGGTCACCCACGCGACGGATTCCACCGCCACCGGATGCAGCGCGAAAATGCCCGCCGCCAGCCAAGCGCCCGGCAGTTGCAATGTCACCAGCACGCGCCACAGCAACTGCGCCGCCAGCACATGCAGCAGCACGTTGACGACATGGTAGCCCAGTGGATTTAGTCCCCAGAGATGATACTCCAGCCAGAATCCCGTGTGGACGAGCGGATAATATTGTGGCGTGGCGCTGAGGTCGGCCCAGATTTTCGCCAGCCCGCCGATACTCCGCAAAGTAAGGTTATTCGTGACATAGTCGTCATCGTCCCAAATGAATCCGCCACGGATCGCCGGCAAATAAGCGACCAGAGCAGTCACCGCCAAAAGTAGTCCCAACCAGCGCGGGGAAAGGGACCATTTCGCCGGGGCGGATTTGGCGTCGGCCAAAGTTCTTGGACCGGTTCGGGTGGGTTGGCGTTTTGCAGGTCGTTTTGCCATTTGAACTGTGTCTGAAAAATGTAGCGGATGACGCCCGAAAAGAGAGACAATTTTTATTCCCAATTACGATTCATCGTCGCATTAAAATGTGGTGTGGCCAGGCTGTGACCGGCAATATTTTTTCACCTGAGGCATTCACACCGCTCCAGCTAATAGTGATGTCGCAGCAGTCGTTGGCATGCTGCGTCTGACAGTTTTTGCGCAGAAAACGGAACCGGTTGCCGGTTTTGTTGGAAAAATGGGTATCAAAAGCTGTTTTTGTCCTCTTTTCATCCGACAAGACAAAATGGCTGTATGCGCTATTATTTTTGAGTCTCCAATATTGAAACCCATAAATCTGTGTGTATAAATTCAATCAGTATGAAAAACATTAACGTCTTTTCGCGCCAAGTATTTCTGCCGCTTTGCTTGATGGCTGGGCTTTTGGGATCAGCTCTGGCATCCCATGCGGCCACGCAATATTTTTTGGGCGTCGGTAGTGGATCCGCCACCCGGTATTGGAGCGTCGCCAATAATTGGTCGCCCAATTCGTCCGGCGGCGGCAACAATGTGGTGCCCAACTTCACGACCTCGCCCGGAGACGATCTGGTGTTTGGAACTTACGCCTCGAGCCAACCTTCCTTGAAAGCATTTCCCACCGGCACACCGACAGCCGGCTATTATGTGAATTCCATCACGACCACATGCAATGGCTGGAATTTTGACCATAACCAGGCGCAGGATAAAATCATTCTTGGCCCTGGTGGTTTCAACAACAATGCGGGCAATGTTCCGTCGCCCAGTTCCGGCACTCCTCCCGCGCAAAATAAATTCTACACACCCATCATGCTGGGTGCCAGTTGCACCATTTACAGCGGTGACTTGACGAATTCGCTGGTCTTCCGAACAGACGCTGCTGGTGACAATGGTGCTTTCTCAACCTCAGGTCAGACAAACGATCTTAATCTCCAGAATTTCACGGTGACGTTCGATGGACCCGGGGCAATCTCATTCTCGGCGCCGCTGATCAGTGGCACGTCTTCCTATGTGGGCGGTTCCATCGTGGGCACTGGCGGCGTGATTAAGAAAGGCCTCGGTTTGACCAGCTTTAGTGCCACCAATACCTACACCGGTCCAACCTTGGTTCTGGCCGGCCGGCTCAATGTTACCACGCTTTGCGCGGGCGGTGGGTCTTATACGGTGGGTGATAATGCGCTTTTAGGTGTTACAGTAAATTCCGCCGGGCAAACACTAAGTGTATCCAGCCTTAATCTGACGAATTTGACCTCGACCAACTCGCTGCAGTTGACTTTGGGGGCGCTGGGCAATCCCACGGCACCCGTGGTGCATGCCACCAACCTGATTCTAAATGGATCGGTCCAGGTGAGCATCGGCGGCTCTGGCTTGAGCGTGGGCACAATCCCACTAATTCAGTATGACGGCAGCATCCAAGGTGGTGGAACCTTGACCACAAACTTGCTCCCGACAGGGGTCACGGCTTACTTTACAAACAACATCGGCGCTCACCAATATCAACTGGTCATTTCCCAGGTTCCCAACCTGCTCTGGACCGGCCTTAGCAACGCGGTAACGGTGGGTGGATGGGACATCGGTGGCACCAGCAACTGGATTGATACGTCGGTATCGCAGCCGGCCTATTATGCCAATGGATTGTCAGTGCTTTTTAATGACACGGCGGCCACGAAATTTGTCACCCTTAACACAAACGTCGCACCGTATTTGATTACTGTTTCCAACAATGTTGGCACTTACACGTTCACCAATAACGGCAACGGCAGCAATTACATTGGTGGCACCGCGCGAATCGTCAAGGACGGTGCGGGCACTCTCGTCCTGGGCACAACCAATAATTATTCTGGTTTTACTTATATTAAAAATGGTTTGGTCCAATTGGCCGCGCCGCAAGCCATCGGCATCAATTCGTTCGTCACCAACAATGGCACCCTCGATTTGGATGGTAATGGACAGCATTTCACTGCGTTGTATGGTTCCGGATTGGTCGAAAACAGCGGCGGTTCCGGGGCCGATCTGATTCTGACTGCAACTCCCGGCGACAGCGGAACTTTCACCGGCCACATCAACGATGGTCCTGGCGCGTCAATTACGCTGCACAAGCAGACCGGCGTGTTGACCCTATCGGGCAATAATAGCTATTCAGGCGGCACTATTTACGAGGCCGGCGGTGCGGCGGCGGGCCGGTGGATCGTTGTCGCTGGAAACAATGTCCTCGGCAGCGGACCTGTGACCATTGCTGTCAGTGGCACGTTGACGGCAGATGCAAGCCCGCGCACGGTGGCCAACACTATTAATGATCAAGTTTCCTTTCAATTCGGCAACATCGGTGCCGGCCTGCTGACTTGTTCCGGTCCGATTGTTTTTCAGGGCGCTTCCGCAGACATCAACACGTTGACGATTTCCAATGCCGTCGCCTTTTCTGGCCCGCTGGGTGCGGCTTCGGGTTCGACTTCGGGTTGGGGAACCAAGGATGGTGCCGGCACGCTGCGTCTTCTGAACAATACTTGCAGTTTACAACAGCTCAATGCAGATTTTCAGATTAATGATGGCAGCATTATTCTTGACGATGAAGCGATGTCCGTGGTGGGAGCCACTTCACCCATGGTTCGCGTTCAGAGCCAGGTTGCAAATGGAACTGCCAGCCTTTATCTCACTAACAACGGCTCTTTGACGGTGGGTAATGTCAACGGGTATTACCGCCTCCGCGTCGGCGATACTTCTTCACCCACGAATAGTCTAGGCAAGCAATGCTCCACCAACATTGTAGAAATTAGCGGCACTCTAGTCGCAGATGCCATTACTTTGGGCTACTCAGGCCAGACCGTCACAACTAACAACCCTGGTCCGTCAGAGACTTACGTTACCAATTGGAATGGTGGCGGTGCCTACGCCCGATTGAATATGCAGCCCGGCAGCCAGGCGACTTTAAATCAAATTGGTTTTTCTCCAACCAAGACCGTAACTGAGATTTATCTGGATGGTGCGACGATTAATGCCAATGACGGTGCCTCCAGCAGCTTTCTGCAGGGGCTGACCAATGTTTTCATCAAGAGCGGTGGTTTGACCCTAAATGGGGCTAATACCAACAGCGTTCACATCCGCCAGAACCTGCTTGAAGGCACGCCCGGCGGCGGTGGGCTGACTTGGAATGGCACGAATAACGGAATGAATGGCGATTCTCCCCAGGCTTGTATATTGCAATTGGACGGCACCAACACTTATACCGGCACCACTTTCATACAAGTCGGGACACTGGGCGGCATCGGCACGTTGACCGGTCCGCTGGTGCTGGCAAGTGGCAGCGCACTTTATCCAGGCGGCGGTGGCAACATTGGCACAGTCACCGTGAACGGCAGTGTCACGATGAGCAATACTGCTCATTGTTCGTTCGATTTGAACATCACCAATTCGCTTCTCCAGACCGATGGATTGACCTATACCAATTACGTTCTGCTCTCTAACACCAACGACATGCTGGTGGTTGGCGGGGCGTTGAACATCAGTGGCGCCACCCTCACGGTGAACAACCTCGGGCCGGCACTGACGAATGGCAATTCCTTCAAGCTGTTCAGCAAAGCGGCGGTTGGCTTCGCCAGCGTGAGCCTGCCGGCATTGGATCCGAGTTTAATGTGGCAGACCAATTTGGCGGTGAACGGCTCGATCACCGTGGTCAGCACTAACAGCGTCGTCGTCACCCCACCGACACTGGCAGTTGCTCAGGCCGGTAATGTCTTGACCTTTTCGTGGAGTAACGGTTCAGGCAGTTTGCATTTGCAATCGCAGACCAACGCGATCAACGTGGGTATTACTGGGACATGGACCGATTATCCGGGCGGCGCCAGCAGCCCGGTGCCGGTGACAATAAATCCGGCGAACGCCACGGTTTTCTACCGCTTAAGCCAATAAAATTACCGCCGTGGATGCCTTGCGGCATTCCCGGCATTTGCTAAAATTCTAATAAATACGACGGAACAGCTACTATGAAAAAGAAGTTATACATTCAAACCGGTCCGGGTAAACAAACCGCGGGAACCAAACGCGCGTTCACTCTGATTGAACTACTGGTGGTCATCGCCATCATTGCGATTCTGGCGGCGATGCTGTTGCCGGCGCTGGCCAAGGCCAAGGAAAAGGCCAGGCAGGCCGCGTGCATTTCAAACATGAAGCAGATCGGGCTCGGATTGGTGCTTTACTCCACTGACTTTGGTGACCAATTTCCGCCCATCACCACCTATGCTAACAACGACCCGACCAGCCCAACTAGTATTGCTTGGACTAAAAGCCTTGGGCCTTACATGCAGCAACAGGGAAATAATGCAACGGCTGCGAGCGGTAATCTGAATACTTCCAAAGCCAACAAGGTGTTTATTTGCGGGTCGGCCAAGTATGGCAGTCCGAATAACTCTGGGCCGACAATTTTGAGCGGAGCTGATGATTTGTCGAACACCTATTCCGCCGCCGGCTCACTGAACGGAATTGCAGCTAACGGCAAGGCTACGCAGGAGAACATACCAAGAATAAACAACATGCGTTTTGGAGCTTCCGACACCATTCTCGTGGTGGAAGCCATGTGTTTAAACGTGCAGAATGGCGGCACCAGTTCCAACTCCTGCCGCAGCCACATTGACTGGGCGCTGTCCACCGGATTAGGTGCCCGCAACGATCTCCTTGCTCCTACCGCTGCGACCGCCCATTATCTGGATTGGCGGCACGGCTCGCAAGCCATGGACGTGATTTATGGCGATATTAGCGTCCATTCGGTCAAGTTTCCGACTGCGGTTAGCACCTGGACCCAGACCTACTGGGATAACAATAACGTTTTTTAACCGCCGGTTTATAACGCCGGAGCGGAGCTGTTCCGCCATTGGATGACAGACCGTTCCGGCAATGACTGCGGCAACTTATTCATTTCAACCAACCAGCCGGACGCAGGTTTTACGCTGCATTATTACGGTGTAGCAACGCCATGAGCTGGAAACCAACAGAATTTAAAACGACTCGCCGAATTCAAATCTGGTTTAACTGGGTGCTGCTTTTATTGGTGGCGGTCGGCTGGCAGGCGGAAGCTACCACTTACAATGTCGGCACGCTTGCAAACCTGACGACCAAGATCAACAGCGCTTTGCCCGGCGACCAGATCATACTTTCCAACGGCGTTTACTCTTCCGCCGGCACTATCACCATCTCCCGGTCCGGCACCGTCGGGAAACCCATTCTGGTTGCGGCGCAGAGCATTGGCGGCGCCCAAATTGGCGGCGTTGACGGATTCAATCTGGTCGGTGCCAGCTATGTCACGATCCAGGGCTTTTACTTCACCTACACCAACAGCGGGACGCAAGGGTTGATCGTGGACACGGCTTCCACCCACTGCCGCATCACGCGGAATATTTTTGAGACCGACCCGGTCCAGTATTGGTGCTTCGTCCAGGGCGACGACACGGAGGTGGATCATAATCTCTTTCGCAACAAATCGGCCAAGGGCGAATACATCACGGTGGAAGGCAATAGTTCCAACCTGACCTTCCCCCAGCGCCTGTGGGCGCACGACAATGACCTCTACAATAACCATTATGCTGGTGGCAACGGCGGCGAATCCACGCGGTTGGGAACCGGCACTTACAAACTTCTTTCCTCCTGGTCGGTGGTGGAAAATAATCTTTACGAGTTAGCCAATGGCGATCCCGAAGCGGTCTCCGTCAAGACCTCGGACAACGTCATCCGCTACAATACCATCACCAACAACTTTCAAGGAACGATTAGTCTTCGCCAAGGGTGTCGCAACCGGGTCGAGGGCAATTTTATCCTCAATGCCGACGGCATGAAGTTTTACGCGGATGACCACCTGATTTTTAATAATTATTTGCAGGGCGTCATTAGTGGGATTCAGTTTGGCGCTGGCGATTGGGCTGAAATCACGGATAGCGACAACAACGCCACCGGTCCACACGCGGCGGCGCACCGCGCCAGGGTGGAATTCAACACCATGGTGAACTGTGCGGTTTATTTGGATTGGAACAACCAGGGCGGCTATGTGCCGACGGATTGCATCGTCGAGAACAACATTCTGGAAGGGAATTCCGGTTATTTTGTGACTCAGAACTTGTTGACGGGGGAGTCGAATTTCACGTGGATGACCAACATCTTTTGGGGGTCGACCTCCACCGCCTACAGTCCGGCGGGTGGTTATGTAAAAATTGACCCGTTGCTCGCGGCTAATTCCGCCACTCCGTATCGTATCGCCTTTAATAGTCCGGCCATTAATGCCGCCTATGCCGCTCCCGGGGAAATAGTCTCCGACATAGATGGGCAGCCGCGTGTCGGAACGCCCGACATCGGCGCGGATGAATTTTCCTCCGCTCCGGTGATTCATCTACCACTGGGCACTAATGACGTCGGGCCTTATGTGCTTGCGACCAATTTTGCCATCATCGCAATGCCGTGGATTCAAACGATCATGCCCGGTCAGCGAGCCAACTATACAAATATTGTCAGCGCCTACAACACATTTACCAATACGGTGACATTGACTGTGTCCAACCTTCCTATCGGAGCCAGCGCCAGTTTCAGCCCGGCTTCAGTCACCTATGGAACCAACGGATATGGCTTTTCAGCATTGAGCGTGACCACTTCCAACACGACACCGCCGGGCCGATACACCCTGCTGATCACAGCGACCAGCGCCAGTTTTACCAACACGACCATCGCGTGTCTGACCGTTGGCAATCTGCCGGCGAACTGGACGGATGTGGACATCAACAATCCCGGCATCGCCGGCAGTGCGGATTATTACCTGAACGTATTTGCCGTCAAAGGTAGCGGATCGGCGATATCTGGCACGTCTGACCAATTCAATTTTGCCTTTCAACCATGGACCAACGGCTTGTCACTCACCGCGCGGGTTTCGACACAGCCGCAGACGTCAATCTCGGCGAAGTCCGGCGTGATGATCCGCGAGACGACCAATGCCAATTCAAAGTTTGTGGACGTGGTCGTCACCCCTGTCGCCATCAAGATGGAGGCGCGGACGACAACTGGCGGCAGCGCCGTGACGCTGGCCAATTTTACGGCCGCCAATTCTCCCGTTGGCACCAATGCGCCGTCTTGGGTCAGGTTGTTGCGCGGTGGCAATACGTTCACCGGCTACAGTTCCAGCAACGGCGTGAATTGGGTGCAAATGGCATCAACCAGTATCTCCCTGACCAACACGATGGTTGGTCTGGCAGTATGCGGATACGACAATACCCGTTTGTTGAACACTTCCACTTTCGACAATGTGAGCGTTGTGTCCACCAATAATCCACCAAGTATCACCAATCAACCGACCAGTCTCGTCGCCTCTTCTGGAAATAGCGCTTCATTTGCGGTTGTGGTTACCGGCACGGCACCCTTTAGTTATCAATGGTGGTTTAACACTAACACTCTTTTAACCTGGGCAACCAACGCCACGATGACAATCACCAATGCCCAAACTACCAATGGAGGCAAATATGCAGTAGTGGTGACCAACCTGTTCGGCTCGGTCACCAGTGCGGTGGTGACGCTAAACGTGACTGTTAGCCCGGTATTTTCTGGTTTGACAGTTAATCCGACGATTACTTATGGCACATCCGGTGTCTTGCTGGCTGGCACGTTGAGCAGCCCGAACGGTGGTTCACCAGTTTACCCGAATAGCGGCGAACCGGTGAGCGCTTCTATCAACAATCACAGTATCAACGGAACGGTTACCAATACGACCGGCAGTTTTTTCATCAACTACAACGATGCATCGCTGGCTACCGATAATGTCAGCGGTTCGCCCTTTACCATCACTTATGCCTACGCAGGCAATAATTCCACTCTAAATGCTGCCAATGACACCAGCACTGCGCTGACGGTCAATCGCAAGGGTTTAACCGTCTCGGGGATTACGGCCAATGACAAGCTTTATGACACCACTACCACCGCATCGCTCAACTTGGCCAGTTCGACGCTGGTGGGCAATCTGGACGGCGGAAATGTGTTGTTCAGCACTACGGGAGCGACGGGCGCTTTTACACCAGATGGAAACGTGGGCACCGGCAAACCGGTGCAAGTTGTCGGACTTACCATCAGCGGATTGGCGACTAACAACTATATGTTGGTGCAGCCAGTCATTTTTGCCAGTATTTTTGCGCCACCGGGGAGCGTCAGTAACTTTTCTAACGGAGTCATGAACATTAGTTTTTTCGGTATTCCCAACTCCAACTATGTGGTGCTGACAACGACCAATCTGGGCTTGTCTTGGTGGCCATTGACCACGAAAGTGGCGGGTGTTAACAGCTCGTGGTCGTTCAGCGATCCTAACGCGACAAATGGACAGCAATTTTACCGGGTGACCACGCCATGAAAAACTCCCATCTTTAAAGACACGATGTTCATGAAAATAATTTTATCAATATTGGGGATCCTTTTTTTTAATTTCAATAGCGGGTCGCTCCTGCTGGCCGCTGACTTCACAAACTCAATGCTGCCACCGCCGGCGTCCGCATCAGCTAGTAAAACTAATGAGGTTACGCCGGTAGCCATCGCGGGTAGTGAAGCATTCGTCTTTCGCAAGATTGGGGAAACGGAACTGCGACTATTTGTGGTAAATCCGGCTGGTTGGACTAAGAGTGACCGGCGTCCGTGTTTTGTGAGTTTTTTTGGCGGCGGATGGGTTTCTGGAAACCCTGAGCATAGTATCACCTGGGCAAAGTGGGCCGCCAGCGAAGGACTTGTTGGTGTCGCGCCGGACTATCGGACGCGCAATCGTTTTGGCGGGACGCCGGAAAATTGTGTGTCAGACGGCCGGGCGGCAGTGCGCTGGGTGGAGGAGCATGCTGACGAGTTAGGGATTGATGTGACAAAAATAATTGTGCAAGGCGGTTCGGCGGGCGGTCATGTTGCGGCGTGGACGGCGATTCCATCGGATGGTCCAGGGAAAAATGATCCGGCGCCAAAAGTGTTGCCGGCAGCTTTGGTGCTCTTGAATCCCGTTACCGATACCAAAGATAGTGGTTATGGTGGAACGAAGCGCTTCGGCAAAGATGCCGCTCGTGCGCTTGCTTGCTCCGTGCCGGATCAAATGCCGGCGATGATGCCACCGACAATTGTGTTTCATGCCACGGGAGATAAAACGGTGTCCTATTCAGACTCGGTTGCGTTCCGAGACAAATTGGTGAGCAAGGGTAATCGGTGTGAGTTGGTAACGTTTGAAGGGCTTGGCCACTCTTATAATTCAAGCAAATATGGTGAAGCCGGCAAGGCGGCGGATATAAAAACCCGCGAAGATGTCGCAACCTTTCTTGCTAGCTTGGGGCTGGTTGAAACAGGCATTCACAATAATCAAAATAAACAGTAACCAAAAATGGGTGAACATAGTCCATTACCACAATTGCAATATTATCCATTGATAAGATGATAGGACTATTTTACAAACTATGAAAACGAACATCAAACTTCTCACCTTGCTTATTGCAATCTTGGCGACTTTTTGTGGAACCGCACTACAGGCCGCAGACGCACCGGCGCGCAAGCCGAACATTATTTTCATCCTCGCCGACGACTTGGGTATCGGCAACTTGAGTTGTTACGGTGCGGACTATTTCAAGACGCCGAATATTGATAAGCTGGGGCAAGGCGGCATTCGCTTTGCGCATTGTTACGCCGCGCCGCTTTGCGGGCCGTCGCGTGCCTTACTGATGACGGGCCGTTACGCTTATCACACCGGCATGACCGGCAACGACAGCGGTCCGCTGTTGAAACCCGACAAAGAGACCATGATGCCCGCGATCCTTAAGCCAGCCGGCTATGTGACGGCGATGGTGGGAAAGTGGAACCAGTTGCCGCTGCAGCCGAGCGACTGGGATTTTGACGAGTATTTACGGTTCAAGGGAAGTGGTGATTATTGGAATACCCAGGAGCGCGCCAAGACTTATACTGTGAATGGCAAGGAGACGCCGTTGCTGGATGGAGAATACCTGCCCGACAAGATGCAGACTTTTGTCTTGAACTTCATCAACCAGCACAAAGACCAGCCGTTCTACGTTTATTATGCCATGTCGCATGTTCATGAAGATATCCTGCCCACGCCCGACACGGTCCCGGGAACCAAGGATCAGTTCAAAATATACCAGGACAATGTCACTTACATGGACAAGCTGGTCGGCAAACTCTTGGCTGAACTGGACCGGTTGAATTTGCGCGATAATACCTTGATTGTATTTGCTGGCGATAACGGGACGGCTCCGGGCTATGCTGATCGCTGCACGATCAATGGTGGTCGAGCCATTTCCGGTCACAAGGGAACCATGCTTGAGGGCGGGGCGCTGGTGCCTTGTATGGCCAGTTGGCCGGGCAGGACTCCGGTCGGCAAGGTAACGCAGAACTTTATCAGCTTGGCCGATTTCTTCCCGACGTTCGCCGACATCGTCGGAGCCAAAATACCGTCGAAGCTGGTCATAGATGGAAAAGATTTCGCACCGCAATTGCTTGGTCAGTCCGACGTGTGGCCGCGGGACTGGATTTTTGTTGAACTGGGCCGTCATTGGTATGACCGCGAGGTGGATTGGAAGTTGGATCAATCGGCCGACTTATTCGACATGAAAAACGCGCCGTATGCCGAGCCGCTCGTGTCCACCAATACGCAAAGTCAGGCGGCGATCGCTGCCCGGGCGCATCTGCAATCTATTCTTGACCAGCTTAACCCTGCCGGTGGAATCATGGATCCAGGTGACGGTTCGGGCCGGCACGCCAACCGGGAGAACAAAGCAGTTAAAAAGGCGGCCCGGTTAAAGCTAAAATCCCAGAGCGGCGTTGATACCAATGCCGTGAACAGTGAAACCGTCAACGGTCCAAACGATTAATTCAAGCGAACCAAAAAAATATTACTCAATATGAAATTAAAAACAAATCTACTCCAGATTGTAGCCCTGATATTGGCGACGGGCGCGTTGCCGGTGGTTGCCGCCGATCCGGTGCCGCAAAAACCAAACGTGCTCTTCCTCGTTGTGGACGATTTGCGGCCGGAGCTGGGCTGCTATGGCAAGGACTATATCAAGAGTCCCAATATTGACGGACTCGCCGGCGTCGGCATGGTTTTTAACCGCGCCTATTGCCAGCAGGCGGTTTGCTCGCCGTCGCGGACTTGCGTGATGACCGGTGTGCGGCCAGACACTTCGAAGGTTTGGGATTTGGTCACCCATTTCCGCTCGAACTTGCCGGATGTCGTGACGCTCGGGCAGCAGTTCAAGACGAACGGCTATTTTGTCCAAGGCATGGGCAAAATATTTCATGGCGGGCTGGATGACCCGGCCACGTGGTCCGTGCCGTGGCAGGAACCCAAGGCGCCAGTTTACGCGCTGGCGGAAAATGCGGCATTGGTTGGAGTGAATGTTCAACCGGTGGATGAAGATGGCAAGGGTAACAAAGGCGCTTCGCCGGAAGCTTATTCGCTGCCGAAGACAAATACTTTAAATAACGAAACCATTGCCGGCGAGACTCCGGTTAAAAAGGGAAAGAAAAATGGCAAGAAGGCCAAAGGTAAAGCAGCGGCAAATGCGGAAATAACCGCGGCCAATTCGGGTGGCGCTGAAGGCGGCAAGGCCAATTCACGTGGTCCGATCTATGAATGTGCCGACGTGCCGGATAATACTTACGTTGATGGCAAGACGGCCGACCTCGCGGTCAAAACCTTGGACGACATCAGCAAGAAGTCACAGCCGTTTTTTCTCGCCGTGGGTTTTCACAAGCCGCACCTGCCGTGGGTCGCGCCGAAAAAATATTGGGACATGTATGACCCCGCGAAGATTGATCTCGCGCCCAATCAGTTTCTGCCCGTTGACGCGCCAGAATATACGGTGCTTCCAAATGATGGTGAAGTCCGCGCTTACAAGGGCGTCCCTCCGAGCGGCCCGATTCCGCCGGAAATTCAACACAAGCTCAAGCAGGCCTACTTCGCCGGCACCAGCTATACCGACGCGCAAATCGGTAAGGTGCTGGCGGAACTGGACCACCTCAATCTGCGCAGCAACACCATCATCATTCTCTGGGGCGACCATGGCTGGAAACTCGGCGAACATATGGCGTGGGGCAAACATAGCAATGTGGAAAACGACGTGAACGCCCCGTTGATTCTATCTGTTCCGAGCATGAAAAATGCCGGCACGCACACGGACGCATTGGTAGAGTTTGTGGACATGTATCCCACGCTGTGTGATCTGGCCGGCATTCCGCTGCCGAGCCATCTCGAAGGCACGAGTTTCAAGCCGTTGCTCGATGAGTCGAAACGCGAATGGAAGTCCGCAGCGTTTAGTCAATATCCGCGGAACGCCGGCAAGACCGGCGCGGGCAAACTCATGGGCTACACGATGCGCACCGACCGTTATCGCTTCACGGTTTGGGTTGGCGACACGGACCATTCAAAAGTGGCAGCGGTTGAACTCTACGATCATCAGGTTGATCCCCAGGAAAATTACAACATCGCCAAAAAACCAGAGAACGCCGAACTGGTTGCCAAGTTGATGGCGCAATGGAAAAACGGCTGGCAAGGCGCGAAGCCGGCGGTGGCCAGTAAATAAATGTCGGCCGTGCGCGCTTGAAACATGCGGGCATTTTATTTGGCCGGTAATCCTGTTCTGGTGATGCCGGATGCCGGTTCAAATATTTTGCGCTTTAAATGCTGGAAGTAAGTTGTGAATGGATATGAATAAACTGATTAAAATTGCCATTGGATCTGTGACGGTTTTGGCTGCCTGCTTTTCTGGAACGGCGGCGGTGGCGAACGCGGACAAGCCAAACATCGTATTCATCTTGATTGATGATCTCGGGTGGCGAGACCTCACGTTCATGGGCAGTCAGTTTTATGAGACACCCGGAATTGACAAGCTGGCCTCGGAAGGCATGTCGTTCACCCGCGCGTATGAAGCCGCGCCGCGCTGCGTCCAGTCCCGCTATTCCATCATGACCGGGAAGAATCATAACCGCCCGGAACTGCGGGGACCGCGTGGCTTGGCGGCGGACCAGGGAACAATCGGCAAGGCGTTTCAAGAAAATGGCTATCAAACCTTTTATGCCGGCAAATGGCATTTGGGCGGAGACGAATCTTACTGGCCGCAGCACCGGGGATTTGACATCAACAAAGGCGGTTGCGCTTTGGGTGCGCTGGCCACCCATTTTTGGCCGTATTATCTGCCCGACAAGCCTTCCGACATTGGCAAGAATGAATCCCATAATGTTGCCCCCTACGGATTGGAATCCGGAAAGAAAGGGGAATACATGGCCGACCGGTTGACCGATGAAACAGTCAATTTTCTCAAGGCGCACAAAGCCGAGGCGCCGGGTAAACCGTTTTTTATTTACCTCGCTCACTATCAAGTTCACGAGCCGTTGGAAGCAAAACCGGAGGATGTGAAATATTTTGAAAACAAGCTCAAGACCATGCCGAAAATGGAAGGGCCGGATTACGAAAATGATTACACCGGCAAGGTGAAGCTCAAACAAGATGTTCCGGTCTATGCGGCGATGATCAAGAGTGTTGACGATAGTGTGACACGCATTCGCCAAACCCTGGCCGAACTGGGCTACGACAAAAATACCGTGATTGTTTTTTCGTCAGACAACGGCGGGCTTTCGACCTCCGACCTGCTGGGCAGAAGGCCGCTGCCCACGTCCAACAAGCCGTTGCGCACCGGCAAAGGCTGGCTTTACGAGGGCGGCATGCGCGTGCCCTTGATTGTTTATTGGCCGGGCGTGACGAAACCGGGGACGAAGACGGATCGTGCCACGGTGGGGACTGATTATTTTCCGACGTTCCTGGATATTGCCGGTCTTCCGCTCCGGCCCAAGGAGCATCTCGATGGCGAAAGTTTTGCGCCGTTGATTAAGGGAGATTCAAACGCTCCGCGCAAGCAACCCATCCACTGGTATTTTGATGATGCGAAAATTGGAACCGGGAATACCGCCATGGCGGCGATGATGGACGGTGATATAAAGCTGGTTCATTTTATCTATGAAAACAAATACGAGCTTTATAACATTCGTGAAGACATTGGCGAACATCACAATCTTGCCGCGGAACATCCCGACACCGTAAATACCATGAAAGTGGCGATGGCCCAATGGGAGGACCAGGTCGGCATAAAACCGCTGAAGGATAAAACCATCGAGGAGATCAAGCGGATCGTTGGCGAACTCCAGGGCGAAAAGGGCGCAAAAACGAAGGGAAATAAAAAGTCCAAAAAAGCTGCGGCCAATGACCCGCTCGGTGTGGATGATAATTAAAAATCGGCATGAAATTTCGAAGCAAGCGAACTGCGCTTACAAAAAAATCATCCGGATTTGACCGTGAACAGCAAACATGATTCGTAAATGTTAAAGCGAAACTTTTTAATGAAGCTGCGGTGGCTGGCGGCCGGGGCATTGCTGGCCTGCGCGAATATGAGCAGCGCGCAGAACCACCAGCCGCTGGACAGCGGCTGGGAATTTTATCAAGGCTCGCTTGGCAGCATCTGGGAAATCTGGCGCGGCGACAAGGCGACGGACAATGTCACCTGGTCGCCGGTCACCTTGCCGCATTGTTTCAATGCCCGCGACGCGGTTGATCCCGATATTCATTATTATCAAGGGCTGGGCTGGTATCGCACGCATTTGAAAGTGGCCAACCCGTTTCCAAACGGCCGCACGCTGCTGCACTTTGACGGCGCCGGACAAAAATCGCAGGTCTTTGTCGGCCTGAAAAAAGTGGGCGAACATCTGGGCGGCTACGATCAATGGGATGTGGACATCACTGATTCGGTCGCGAAAGAAACTGAAGTGCCTTTGGCCGTGATGTGCGACAACTCGCGTGATGCGGAGAGCATTCCGTCTGATTTGAGTGACTTCAACCGCTACGGCGGACTTTATCGACATGTCAGCTTGGTTTATGTTCCGGCGATTTCGTTGGAGCGCATTCACATCGAATCCAAGCTCGGAGCGGACGGCAAGGCCAGCGTGAAAATTCGCGGTCGGCTTTACAATCCGACAATTCTGAAGGGCGAAACAGAGCTGACCGTAGCAGTTCAAGACGCGAGTGGAAAAGTTGTCCAAACCTCGACGCAAAAATTCTCTCCGTGGTCAGGCGAAAAAGAAATTGCGGCTTTTGAAATGATATCACCGCAATTGTGGTCGCCGAAAGTTCCAACGCTTTATAGTTGCACCGTCACACTCAAGTCGGCGCAGGGTGAGCAACAAGTTTCCGAAAAGTTTGGTGTGCGTTCGGTCGAATGGGTTGAGCATGGGCCGTTCAAGCTGAATGGCGAACGGTTGCTCTTGCGCGGCACGCATTATCATGAAGACCACGCCGGGGTGGCCGCTGCCGTGCCTGACACGGTGGTGCGCCAGACGCTGCAGGCGATGAAAGACATGGGCGCAAATTTTGTGCGGCTGGGGCATTACCAGCAGGCACCGCTGGTATTGGAATTGTGCGATGAGCTTGGAATTCTTGCGTGGGAAGAGATTCCGTGGTGTCGCGGCGGTCTTGGTGGCGAACATTATCAACAGCAGGCGCTGGACATGCAAAAGGCGATGCTTGACCAGCACTATAATCATCCGTCCATCATTCTGTGGGGACTGGGAAATGAAAACGACTGGCCCGGCGATTTCGAAACTTTCGACAAGGACGCCATCCACACTTTCATGACGAAGTTGAATGCGCAGGCGCATCAACTCGACCCGTCACGGCAGACCGTGATTCGCCGCTGCGATTTTTGCAAGGATGTTCCCGACATTTATTCGCCGAGCATTTGGGCCGGCTGGTATGGTGGACGTTACACCGAATATCGCGCTTCGGTTGAAAAAGGAATTGCCGACACGCCGCATTTCATTCACGCGGAATACGGCGGCGACAGCCATGCGCGGCGGCATTCGGAAGAACCGGAAAAATTCCTCGGCGCCGTTGCAACCGGGCAGGGGACGGCGGAAGTCGGCAAGGCCTACAAAGCCAGCGGTGGCAAGGCGCGTGCCTCGCGCGATGGCGATTGGTCGGAGAGTTACATCATCAATCTCTTCGACTGGCATTTGAAGGAACAGGAGACAATGACAAATCTCACCGGTGCGGCGATGTGGATTTTCAAGGACTTCGCCACGCCGTTGCGGCCGGAAAATCCCGTGCCGCGTGTGAATCAAAAGGGCGTGCTCGAACGCGACGGCACGCCGAAGGAAAGCTATTACGTTTTTCAAAGCTACTGGGCGGACAAGCCGATGATTCATATTTACGGTCACACCTGGCCGGTGCGCTGGGGAAAAGCGGGCGAAGAAAAAATGGTGAAAGTATTTTCCAACTGCCGCGAAGTGGAGCTGTTCGTCAACGGTGTTTCGGCTGGAGTGAAGCAGCGCAACGGCCAGGATTTTCCCGCGGCCGGTTTGCGCTGGAACGTCAAACTGAATGACGGCACCAACATTTTGCGCGCTGTCGGAAAATCTGGTGGCGTGGAAGTCGCCGATGAAATTTCTCAGTCGTATCAGACCGCGCCATGGAGCAAACCGGCGACGCTGACACTAAGTGAAATTTCTCGAAGCAACAATGTCGTCACGATTGAGGCGCGAGTATCTGACAAAGTTGGCGTCCCGTGTCTCGACGCTGCAAACACGATTCGCTTCGGAATTGCCGGCGACGGAAAATTGCTCGACAACCTCGGCACGTCCACCGGTTCGCGCGTCGTGCAGCTTTACAACGGTCGCGCACAAATCAGTCTGCTCCTCACCGGCGAAGCGGCGATGGCCAGCGTTTCCAGCGACGGTCTGAAAACAGTTTTTCTCAGTGTGCCAAACGCAAAATAATTTTTCCTATGATTAAACGGATGCCTTTCATTTTATTGCTGCTGGCGGTTTGCGGGCTGGCCCAGGCCGAAGAAACTTTGCCGCGTTATTTTGCCGTCAGTCCCGGTGCGCTGGGCAATGTGAAAACTCGGTTGGCCGCACATGACCCATTGCTGCAGCCCGCGCTTGCCGCACTCGTCAAGGTGGCCGATAAGCTTTTGAAGAACGAGCCGGTTTCGGTGGTGGACAAAAACAACATTCCGCCGAGTGGCGACAAACACGATTACATGAGCACCGCGCCATACTACTGGCCGGATCCCGCCAAACCGAATGGGTTGCCTTACATCCGGCATGACGGCAAGGTGAATCCTGAAAGTCGGGTTGAAGGTTTTGATCACGGTCGGATTGGTGAAATGGGTGATGGCGTCGAGACCTTGGCGCAGGCGTATTTTTTCACCGGCAACGAGGCTTACGCGGAACACGCCGCAAATTTTTTGCGCGTCTGGTTTCTCGATCCGGCGACGCGGATGAATCCCAACTTGGAATTCGCGCAGGCGGTCCCCGGCGAAAACACCGGTCGGGGCACGGGCATTCTTGAAGGCCGTCATGTTTCGCAAGCGGCCGACGCCGCGGAATTGCTCGCCGGTTCGCCCGCGTGGACCGAGCACGACAAAACCGAATTTAAGGTGTGGTTGGAAAAATATTTTAACTGGCTGCTCACAAGCAAGCATGGCCAGGCTGAATCCAGTTCCAGAAATAATCACGGAACGTGGTATGACGTGCAGGCGGTTGAACTAGCGCTGGTGCTGGGGCATAACGATGTCGCCAAGCAAATCGCCGAGAACGCCAAGCAAAAACGTATCGCAACGCAAATCGAGCCGGATGGCAAACAGCCGCTGGAATTGGCGCGGACGGCGGCATTTAGCTATTCGCAGTTCAATCTCGATGCGTCTTTCACACTGGCAACGTTATCCGAATATGTCGGCGTTGACCTGTGGCATCACCGGCTTGCTAATGGTAAATTCGGGCTGGTCGCCGCCTTGGACTATCTGTTGCCGTATATTGCGGACCCATCAAAAAAATGGCCTTTCGAACAGATTAAAAATTTCAAACGGTCCGAATTTGCGCCCCTGCTTCGTCAGGCCGCGATCGTCTATCACGACCCGAAGTATGAAAAAACACTCGCCGGGTTTCCTGATGCAGCCCACCAGCGTCTTCAATTGCTCTATCCCAAATTCACCAACGGCAAGCCATCCGTGGATGTCGGGGCGATTGACCGGGAACGGATTATGAAAGCGGCTGACGCAGCCCTCACCCTCGCGCCTATCACCATCACAAAGTTTCATGCCGAACACAGCGTCGGCGGCCCGAATGATTTTTACTCCAATGCTGATTATTGGTGGCCCGATCCGTCCAAGACGAACGGCCTGCCTTACATTCAGCATGACGGTGAAACCAATCCAGCCAACTTCAATGAGCACCGCATGGCGATGCGACAGTTGAGCGACGCGGTGGCGGCGCTGGGCGCGGCTTACAAAATTTCCGGCGACGAGCGCTACGCACAAAAGGCCGCAACGCTGCTGCGGGTTTTCTTTCTCGATGAAGCGACACGCATGAATCCCAGCCTTGAGCACGCTCAAGCAATTCCCGGCCGCGACAACGGCCGCGGCTTCGGCATTATTGACGGCCTGCATATGATTGAAATTCCGGCGGCGATTGTGGCGATGGAAAAGTCGCCCGCATTCCCGCCGGAGCTGGTGGCGGGTTTAAAAAAGTGGTTTGCCGATCTAGCCGAGTGGATGGCGACTAGCAAAAACGGTCACGAAGAAGCCAACGCGAAAAACAATCACGCCGTTGCGTTCTGGCTGCAGTTCGCGTGCTACGCACGTTTCACCGGCGACGAGGTGAAGCTGGCGGATTGTCGCCGGCAGTTCATGGAAGTTTTTGTGCCGAATCAGATGGCGACCAACGGCAGCTTCCCGCTCGAACTCAAGCGCACCAAGCCTTATGCCTACTCAATTTTCCAACTGGATAACATGACGACACTTTGCCAGGTGCTTTCGACTCCGGACAATAATCTCTGGAAATTTGAACTGCCTGATGGACGAGGCATCCGCAAAGCCGTGGAATATCTTTACCCGTGTCTCGCCGACAAATCGAAATGGCCGCTCAAACCTGACGTGATGGCGTGGGACGGCTGGCCGGCGCGCCAATCTAATTTGCTTTTTGCCGGCCTCGCATTCGGTGAGCCGAAGTATCTCGAGCTTTGGAAAAAACTTTCGCCCGATCCGACGAATGCTGAAGTGCGCCGGAACATTGCCATCACCCAGCCGGTTCTTTGGGTGAAGGATGATGCGGCGGTAGGTGAGCCTGTTTTGGTGAAATAATTTCCGCAAACAAATGTCTATCTTCCTTCAACGTTTTGCGACGGCGTGCGTTTTAGTGGCGGCATTAAGCCTGATTCCACAGCGTGCCTCAGCGACCGCCTACATAGCCACAAATAACGGAGTAGCGAATTGGAGTTCCGCGACAACTTGGTCACCTAACGGATTACCCGGCCCGAACGATACGGTGGAAATCAGAAGTGGCGCGGTGGTCGTGGTGGATACAAATGCGTCCACCACCGTCTCGTGCGGCGGTTTGACTATTGATGCTGGCGGGGCGCTGGAGAACGTCACTACTTCAGGTCAAAGCACGCTTAATATTTACGGCAACTTGGTCAACTCCAACAGCGGCAGCGCGGGCTTCGCCAACGGAGGTTCATCGGGGACAAAAATCACCTTTGCATCCGGCAACGCGACTTGGACGGGATCAGGAGACACTTCGGCTGGAAAATTTTACGTGATCGTGACCAACGGGGTGACGCTGGACGTTTCCGGGCTGACCACGGGGATCAAATTTAAGAGCGGCACTGGCACGACGCAATTAACGGTGAACGGAACTTTGATCGCAGGCACGCAAGTCATCAACGCCAACGGCAACGCTAACAACACCTTCGTTCTCGGTTCAGGCGCAACGCTCAAGACCGCGAATCCAAATGGAATCTTTGTCAGCGGTTCGGCGACGCCGATGCTGAATTACGTCACCGCGCCGACGCTGAATGCGACGGCGAATTTTGTTTTCAACGGCAGCACCGCGCAGGTCACTGCCGGGCTGCCTTCAGCGGTCAATAACTTAACCATCAGCAACGCGGCAGGTGTGACAATGAGCGCACCTTGCACCGTGAATGGAAATCTCACCCTAAGCACGGGCGTTCTCAAAACGACCTCGGCGAATCTGCTGACGATGGGAACAGCGGGCGCAATTCTTGGCGCGACTTCAAATACATTCATCAGCGGACCGCTGGCGCAAATCTTTTCCACGGCCGTTTCCAAAACATATCCCATCGGCACGAATGGCAACTACCGGCCGGTTTCGCTGAACCTCACGACCTTGAGCGGAACGCCGAGCATCACTGTCACGCCGCATGAGCCAAGTTCGCTTAGCGCAAACGTAGCCGGAGTGCCGCTGTTCACTAATCGCAACTGGACGGTCGCGAGTTCGGTGGGCAGTGGCAACGTTGCTACTTTGACTTTGGACGGCACGGGCTATGTTCCAGCGAACTCAGCGGTGTTGCTGGCTTACAACGGAAGCAGCACGAACATATATCCGACGACATTTGCCGCGCCGAATTATTCTGCGGCGGGAATCAGTTTGACGGCGTCATCCGATTTTGCGCTCGGTGATTGCACGCCGCCTTCTACTGCGCCATCAGGTGTCGCGGCCAATACTCCGGTTTGCAGCCCGGTGACCTTGAGTTGGAATTCCGTCGCGGGCGCAGCCAACTATAACGTATATCGGAAGCTGAACGGCGGTTCGTATGGAACGCCGATTGGAAATAGCTTCACGACCGGCTACTCAGATTTGACGGCGATTAACGGTAGCAATTACGTCTATGCGGTCACCGCCGTGGCGGCGTGCGGCGGTGAGAGCGCCAAGTCGATTGACAGCAACGTCGCAACTCCCAGCAGCAATCTGGCCTACGTCATTACTCCACCCGTCAATGTCATCACTGGCTTTGGTTTCACGCCAACCTTCAGCCTGACCGCCATCAACACGGCTTCCTACCAATGGCAGTTCAGCGCGAACGGCGGTCTCACCTGGCTTAACGTAACCAATGGCACGGGCGGCACGACAGCGAGTTACGTCACCGGCACTACCACAACCAACATGAACGGCTACCAGTATCGCGCCGTGGCTTTTGGCGGTTGCTCCGTTGCTGTGACCTCCACGCCCGCGTCGTTGACCATCTTGAATTACGACCCCTTCGACGTCTTAAGGCTGGTCTGGCTGACCAACCAATTCAACGCTGCCGCCACACCGACGAGCGTCGCTAGCACCGCCACCAAATACTGGATGGGTAGTAGTCCCATAAACACATCGCCGTCCGCTGGCAGTTTTTATTTGTGGAGCGACCTACCGTTAGGTTCGGTTTCGGCGAACATGGTCAGCACCTTCCAGCGCTTGCAATCCATGGCGCTGGCTTATGCGCTGCCGACCTGCTCGCTTTACACCAATGCCGCGCTGGCGACCGCGATTGCCAACGGATTGGATTGGATGAACACCAATGTTTACACAAAAACCGCAACGTCTTTTTACGACAACTGGTTTCACTGGGAAATTTCCGGGGCGCAAGCTTTTAATAACACCGTCGTTGAACTCTATCCGTTTCTTAACGCCACGCAGATTTCCAATTACTGCGCAGCGGTGGATAACTTCGGGCCTGACAGCGCGAAGATGATCAACGCGACTTTCGGCTGGCCGCAATTGACCGGCGCGAACTTGAGCAGTGTTGTTCTTGTGGGCATC
Source organism: uncultured Verrucomicrobia subdivision 3 bacterium (assembly GCA_903884535.1). GTDB lineage: Bacteria > Verrucomicrobiota > Verrucomicrobiia > Limisphaerales > UBA11358 > UBA11358. The sequence goes on along the minus strand of CAISEZ010000067.1, from coordinate 52,349 downwards.
GTTCGCGGCGCTCTCGGCAAAAACAACGGCAAGATTGTGGAAGCGCAGACCAATTTGAGCCGCGCGTTTCCTTATGTAACCGCCGGCGATGGGTTTTACAGCGATGGCACGTATATTTTTCACGGTAATGTGGCTTACAACGGCCAATACGGGCTAGTGCAGTTGGAGACGGTTGGAAATCTCGTGAATCTGCTACACAACTCGCCGTGGGAAATCACCGATCCGGGCGTGGCCAATGTTTATGCCTGGGCCACATATCTTGAGCCGTTCATTTACAACGGGGCATTGATGGACATGGTGCGCGGACGCGATTTAACGACCTCGGAATACACCGCCGGCGCCCAGGCTGTTTCAGACATCCGCTTCGTCGCGGGGTTTGCCACGGACACGAATGTCGCAACGGCACTGAATACCTTTGCGAACACGCCGCGACTGGCTTCGGGGCAGTTTCATTACTACAACATGGACCGCGTAGTAGCGCTACGCAGCGGATTTGGTTTTGGTTTGAGCCTGTCATCCACAAGAATTGCGAATTACGAAAACGAAACCGTTGTCCCTTCCGCGGCCAATAATATGAAGGGCTGGGATACCGGCGACGGTATGACTTATCTTTACGCGGGCAACGCAGACTCCAACTTTACCGACACCTACTGGGCCACCGTGGATTATTATCACCTGCCCGGGACAACTTCCGAGACGAATTGGAACGCTTTGCCAAACACGACCGATCAAGACTGGGTTGGCGGTGCGCAGGTGGCGAATACTTACGGCGTGGCTGGCATGTCCTTGCACCCCCTCGGCACGAACGGCGTTTACTCCACCCTGAACGCCAAAAAATCCTGGTTCATGCTGGACAATGAAATCATTTGCCTCGGGGCAGGAATAAGTTGCAACGAGCCCAACGCGGTGGACACCACCGTAGAAAACCGCCGACTGCTGGGCGCTTCGCCTACGAATAATTTCTGGGTCAACGGCGTGCAAAATGCCCCGAACATCGGCTGGAGATCTAATCTCACCAGCGCCTCTTGGTGTGCGCTTGATGGCGTCGGCGGATACTATTTTCCAGGTGGCGCGAACAATCTGCTCGCCACCTTCACCTCCAACTCTGGCAAATGGACGGACATCCGCCCCACCGCCTCCGACTCGGCCACCTACACGGACAATTATTTGAAACTGTATTTCAAGCACGGCGTGCGACCAGCCAACGCGACCTACGCCTATGTCCTCCTCCCAAACATGAGCGCCGCCAGCGTCAGCAACTACGCCGCCGCAGCGGACATCATCGTGCTAACCAACACCTCGACCGTGCAGGCGGTGAGCAAGCCGTCACTCGGGGTCGTGGCGGCGAATTTCTGGACCAGCGGCAATAACTCCGCCGACCTGATTTCAGTGAACAATCAGGCTTCGGTCATCACGTTGCAAAATTCCAACAGTATCTCGGTGGGCGTTTCCGACCCCACGCAAGTCAATCCGGGTTCGGTCACCGTGACGTTGAACCAGGCGGCTTCCAGTGTTTTGTCGGCAGATGCCGGCGTGACCGTGGTGCAACTCACTCCGCAAATCGTGCTGTCCGTGAATGTCAGCAGCGCGCCCGGCGCGACTTTTCAGGCCTCGTTTGCCAGTGCAGCGGCGACGACCAACTCAATTCCGCCAACGATCAGCTCAGTTGGAATGGTCGGTTCGCCGGGCCAATTTCAAATTCAGTTCAAGGGCAATTCCAATTTCACCCAGACTGTGCTTGGCACCACCAATTTGGCCATTCCGTTGATCAATTGGCCGGTGCTCGGCGTCGCCACGCAAAACTCCAACGGTTTCTTTCAATTTACCGACTCGAATGCGACCAACAGCGCGCAGCGGTTTTATCGGCTCCGCTCTCCATAAAAATCACCGATGCGAACGTGCGTTCAGGCTGATATTGAAATGACAGGCGTTCACAAGTTTGTCCGTCGGCTGTTGCTCGTGCTTGGGTTGGTTTTCGTTTCGGATTGCAACGCCAGCATACTTCATCCCTTTCCGCAGGCCGGTTCATTTGCAGCTTTCGGTTTATATCCAGCAAATCTAACTCCGGTGCAGGTGAACGCTGCTGTCAGCGATTATTATTTTTACTGGAAGAGCCATTACCTTGCGCCGTCCGCTAAAATCAACGGCGACTACAAGGTCAATTTTGACGGCAAAGGCACGACGGTTTCCGAGGCGATGGGTTATGGAATGTTGGTCACGGCTTATATGGCCGGCGCCGATACGAATGCGAAGGCCTGCTTCGATGGTTTGAATCGTTTCCGCAAACGCTATCCGTCGTGCATTAATCCGGGACTGATGTGCTGGCAGATTCCCACCAATGAAGCCGTGGTGCGCGACGATTGCGCCACGGACGGCGATCTGGACATGGCGCTCGCGTTGCTGCTGGCGCACCGGCAATGGGGTGAGGCAATTTATTTTCAAGAGGCCACCAACTTGATTCAAAACATCGCCGTCACGCTGGTGCGGCCAGATTTTTCTCTGCGACTGGGTGACTGGGATACGGAATCGTCTGATTCGGAAAAGACGCGGCCATCCGACTTCATGCCCACGCACTTTCATGTTTTTGAAAAAGCCACTGGCGATGCGTTGTGGCAGAAAGTTGAAGACCGTTGTTATGCCGTGCTGGATGAACTGCAAACCAACTCCGCGCCCGCCACGGGACTTATTCCAGACTTTGCCGTCTTGAGCAAAGGCCATTGGCAACCGGTGAAGAAGAAATTTTTAGAAAGTAAACACGACAGTGATTTCAGCTACAACTCCTGCCGCGTGCCGTGGCGCATCGGTTGGTCGGCAGCCACGCTTGACGACGCCCGCGCGCGGCGTTTTTTGGGCCGTTTGATGCGCTGGGTGACAGCAAGGACCAAACAGCCGGAAAATTTCAAGCCCGGCTACCGGCTCGATGGCACCATGTTAGGTGGCAATTATGATTCGGCCTGTTTTATTTCGCCAACTGGTGTGGCGGCGGTTGGCACCGGTCATCAGGTTTGGCTAGATCAAACTTTTGCCTACGGCGTAAATCGCAAGGATGGCTATTTTGAAGATTCGGTGAATCTGCTCTGTTTGCTAGTCATGTCTGGCAACGCTTGGTTACCGGATTATTCAAAATGAAATGTTAACATATGAAAACCAAGAAATATGTCGGCGCAGGTTTGAGTTTTTTATTTTTGTTGTTCGTTGCGACTTTGAATGCTGCGGACACCAACGCGATGAAACCCAATGTCCTTTTCATTGTCGTGGATGATTTGCGTCCGGAGTTGGGCTGCTACGACAAGACTTACATCAAGAGCCCGAACATTGACCGCATCGCGGCGCAAGGCATGGTTTTCAATCGCGCGTATTGTCAACAGGCGGTCTGTTCTCCGACTCGCTCCAGCCTGCTGACCGGCACGCGACCGGACACGACCAAGGTTTGGGATTTGAAAACGCATTTTCGCGTAGCGCTGCCCGATGTCGTTACGCTGCCGCAACTCTTCAAGCAGAACGGATATTTCGTGCAAGGCATGGGCAAGGTTTATCACGGAGGTTTCAACGATCCGCCGTCGTGGTCGGTTCCCTGGAAAAATCCCAAAGCACCGGTCTATGCGTTGCCGGAAAATGAAGCGCTCAATGCGCACAAACCCGCCGGCGAACCGGATGGCGACGGCGAAAGCAAGGCAGCGCTGCCTGGCGAGAAGGAACCTTACGCGGCGGGCGAAATTGCGACCAATCGTCTCAACACGCGCGGCCCGGCCTTTGAGTGCGCCGATGTTCCCGACAATTATTACACCGACGGCAAGGTGGGCGACATGGCGGTCGCGGCGCTGCAAAACATTGCCGGAAAAAAAGAACCGTTTTTTCTGGCGGTCGGTTTTGTCAAACCGCACTTGCCGTTCGTCGCGCCAAAAAAGTATTGGGATCTCTATAACCCGAAAGAAATTCAACTTGCGCCAAATCCGTTCCGTCCCAAAGGCGCGCCGGAATATGCCATTCTCGAAGGCGATGAAATGCGGATGTATCACGGCATCCCGACTGGACATCTTCCCGACGCGCTCGCCACGCAACTCAAGCACGCCTACTTTGCCTGCGTGAGCTACACCGATGCGCAGGTGGGTCGTGTGCTCGCGGAACTGGACCGGCTGAATTTGCGAACGAAAACCATCGTTATTTTGTGGGGTGACCACGGTTGGAAACTTGGTGAGCATGACGCGTGGGCCAAGCACAGCAACGTGGAAATTGACGTGAACGCGCCACTGATTCTTTCCATGCCGGGAATGAAAAACGCCGGTGCCCACACCGATGCGCTCGTCGAGTTTGTGGATGTTTATCCGACGCTCGCGGAACTTGCCGGGTTGCCGCTGCCAAAATTTCTCGAAGGCACGAGCCTGAAGCCGCTGCTGGACGACCCGAAGCGTCCGTGGAAAACCGCGGCGTTCAGCCAGTATCCGCGCAGCGCGATGGCGACGCACAGCGTTAATCTGATGGGTTACACGATGCGCACCGACCGTTATCGTTTCACCGTGTGGGTTTCGGAAAAGGACCATTCGCAGATTGATGCTATCGAACTTTACGATCACCAAACCGATCCGCAGGAAAATCTCAACGTCGCCAAAGATCCCGCCAATGCCGCATTGGTGAATCAACTTATGGTCGAGTGGAAAGCCGGCTGGCAGGCCGCAAAGCCACCGGTCTCGGAAAAATAATTTTGCACGGCTGCAAGCCAACGAAGTTTTGTTCGGAAGGTGAAAAATTACTTAATGTTCTCTTAAGGTTTGCCGAGGTATTTTTTCTGCGTGAAAGCCCGCTTGTTTCGTTGCCTCATCTGGATTGGATGCGTGCTCGCAGCGCCAGCCCATCCGATTTTGCAGGATGCGATGTGGATTCAGTTCGAGCCGTCGCTGATGCGTGTCGCCGTGAATGTTTCGTTGAAAGAAATCTGTGTGGCGCAAAATCTTCCAGCCGGTTCCACCACCAACCTGGAGCCGGCGATTCTGAATCGCGCGCTTGAGCAGCACGGTGAATATGTTTTGAAACATCTGACCTTTTCTGTTGGCCCAAATATTTTGGCGGGAACCGGCATCAAGCTGACATACCCGCCTGCGCTTGCTGAGCCTGAAGAAACTTTTTACCAGTTTGAATTGGAATATCCGCTGAGCCGCCCGCCGCCCGGCGAAGTGACCATCATAAATGAAATGCTCAAAGAACATTCCTATGCCGCTGGCACCGCCTGGGATGTGAGCTATGTCGTCCGGGCAAAACGCGCGGGCGACGAAGCTGCGACCACTTGGCTGCTCGGTTGCCAAAAGCCGGCGATCATTCCGACCGGCTTGGAAATATCGGCGAGGTTATCGGAGGCCGTCGCGCAACCGCAGAGCTGGCGCACGTTTTGCGAATTTTTCTGGCACGGCGGCAGGCATATCCTTACCGGTTGGGACCATCTATTGTTCATTTCCGCATTGGTCATCGCCACTAGAACCTTTTGGGCAATGGTCAAGGTCATCGCGGCATTTACTTTTGCACACACGCTGACTCTGGCGCTGTGCGTCTTTGGCATTTTTCGACTGCCAGCGTTTATTGTCGAGCCGGTAATTGCGTTGAGCATCGTGTTCGTCGCGCTGGAAAATCTCCTCTGGCCGGCGCGCGCGCGTTCGCGAATTCGGCTGGCGGTGGCGTTCGGTTTCGGCCTGATTCACGGGCTTGGCTTTGCGGGCGGCTTGCTCGATGCGATGGCGGGTTTGCCGGCCATCGGCACCTGGATTGCATTGGGTGCGTTCAGTCTCGGTGTGGAAGCCGGTCATCAGTTGGTGGTGCTGCCGCTGTTCGGTCTGCTGGCTTTGAGCCGTTACAAAATGTCGGACCAAGGTCGTGCGGCGTTGCTGCGTTACAGCGCGTCGGCCATTTCTGTTTGCGGTGCTTATTACCTCTTCGTGGCGGTGCATGAACAATTCTTTACCCGATGAAAAAAATAATTCCACAACTCCAAATTATTTTGGCCGCCACGGCAGTTTTTGCACAAACCACCGCGCCGAATGCGCCCGATTGGTTTGGCAGCCGCAACGGACGGGGCCTGTCCGGCGGCACAAACAATCCACCGCCGCAGGCTGCGCCGTTTTTGAAATTCGCGCCGCGCCTGAAGGTGACCTGGGATGACAAATATCTTTACGTCCTGAACAACGGCTTGCCCGACCACGGCATGATGGTGGGCATCACGTCCTGGCAGCAGCAGGTGCCGCTGCCGCAGCCGTATTTCGGCGAGAATGCGTGGGCGATTCCACTGCATCCGGTGCCGGCGAAAAATCCGCGCAGCATCAAAAATGATTTTTTGCGCGGCGCGATTGCAGTCGGCGCGGACGGCATTCCGATTTTCAACCCGCAAAACAATCGCGGCGAAATTTCCAAGGAGATCGGCGAACTGGATTTGTGGGGCGGACATTGCGGACGCGCGGATGATTATCATTACCATGTCGCGCCGCTCGTGTTGCAAAACGTCGTCGGAAAAAATCTGCCCATCGCTTACGCGCTCGACGGCTATCCGATTTATGGTCTGACCGAACTGGACGGCGCTGCACCGGTGGGTCTGGATGCATTTCACGGACACGAAACCGTCGCGCTCGGTTATCACTATCACGCCTCGACGAGTTATCCGTATGTCATGGGCGGTTTTCACGGCGAAGTCGTCGAGTTGAACGAGCAGGTTGATCCACAGCCACACGCGCAGCCGATCCGCCCGGCCCAGCCGCCGTTGCGCGGCGCGAAGATCACCGCGTTCACCAATTCACCGGAAGAGAACACGTTTGCTTTGCAATATACGGTGAACGGCCAGCCGGCGGCGGTGAATTACGCCAGTGTCGGCCCGGGAGTTTGGAAATTTAAATTTTCCAACGCCGACGGCACCACGCGCGAAGCCACTTATCGTGCGGGCGGTAGAAATGGCGGGCCGCCGCCGCGCGACAATCCGCCGCCGGAAAATCAGCGCGGCTCGCGTCTCGAAAATTCGCGCGGCGGCGCGGTTGCGCCGGTCATGATCAACGTGAAGCGCAGCGGAAATTTGATTTTGACGAGCAGTGTGGTCACCAATGGCGGCTCGCTGCCGGTGGAATTCACCGGCGATGGTGCGAGCGCATCGCCACCGCTCGTGTGGAGTGGCGCGCCCGCCAGCACAAAATATTTTGCCATCATCATGGATCATTTTCCCGGGCCGGGCGATGTGAAGTGGTATTGGACGCTCTACAATATTCCTGCAGACATTCACAGCTTGCCAAAAAACGCCACCGGCATCGGCGTCGCGGGGAACAACAGCGTGAATCGCAGTCTCGGTTACGCGCCGCCGCACTCAAAAGGGCCGGGCGCGAAGACGTATTTCATCACGGTTTATGCGCTGTCTGCGCCGGTGGAAATTTCCTTGCCGCCGGCGGCGGTCAATCGCAACGTTTTGCTCACCGCCATGAAAGATCTCGTGCTCGACAGCGCGCAATTGAAGTTTACTTACGACCGGACTGTCTTCATCGAGCGCGAAAGTGGAAATCAACGACCAGTTGGCCAGGGCGACTGACCCGACAGTCCATGACAAGTTGTTATGAATAGTTACTTGCGTAAGTTTATTGCTCTGGCGTTTGTCCTTGCCGTCAGCCGCCAGGCGATGGCCGACGGATTGCCGGCAATTTTCAGCGTGACGAACCCGGTTGCGATTGAGGGCAATTCGGTTTGGGTCACGGCGGGCGTGACAGATACGGTGAGCCTGGCATCCGTAACGCTGGCTTATACTACCAGTGAGACGCCGATTCTCAGCAACACCGTCTTTCTTGAAACTATGGACACCAATGCGAGCGGCCTCAGTCCGTGGACTGGGTCGGGCTGCGACAATCCATGGACGGTCGGCTACAACGGCACAAACCCGTTCTCGCAGGTCACGAATTTAAACTACGGCGGCAATCCCTGCGTATTACAATTCACCAGAGGAACGGTCAATCTCACTGACAGCACCATCACGACCGGAAACGGTATCAACGCCAAAGGAAATTCGGGATTCATCGAGTTTTATATCAAGACGGCAAATTTGATCACCAACACCGGCTGGGCCATGCAACTGAACGTTGGTTCTGGCTTCGTCACCCGCATGAGCGACCTGACCGGTTCTGTTCACAACTGGCAGCTTTACCATTATAATCTGCATTCTGCGGAATTGGTTTCCAATCTTCAATTGCGCTTTGAGTTTGCCGGCGGCGGAAACACGAACAAGATTCTACTAGACCAGATTTCAGTGGTGGGGACGACCGGTGGCGACAGTTGGACGAATGTGGTGATGTTCGACGACGGTCTGCACCATGACAGCGCCCCGGATGACGGAATTTATGGCGGGCAAATTCCGGCATTTTCCTCCGGCACGACCGTGAATTATTTCCTGACGGCCACAGACGTTGCCAGCCTGTCGGCGACAAATCCGGTGACTGCGCCAAATTCAACTTACAGCTACACGGTTCAACCCGCTGTGAGCTATGATTTGATGCTGGGACGGCCAACGGACACTTCAATTGCCGTGAGCGTGCTCGCGAATCAAAATCTTCAAGTGTATTTCCAATACGGCACGCAATCGGGATATTACACCGGCCTGAGCGCGACCATTTCCATTACCAACGGTGTGCCAACGCCGCTGATGATTGACCAGCTTCAGCGTAATCAACGGTATTTCTACCGGATGTGTTACTCGACCAACAATGGGACTTCATTCAACACCGGAGCGGAACACACTTTTGTCACCCAGCGGGCACGGGGCAGCACCTTTACTTTCGACATTGATGCGGACCCGCATTATGGCGATTTCGGCCTTAGCAGCGGGGGAACGGTGGATGCCGTTTGGAAGCAGACCTACACCAATGTTCTAAACGATCAGCCGGATTTCTTTGTGGACCTCGGCGACACGTTCATGGGTGAAAAGCTGTATAATTACTACGGCATTACCAATGCGCTGACCCAGCCGAGCCTCAATTTTGATTGTGCCGATGCGCGGGCTAGATATTTCAGCATCATCGGCCACTCAGTGCCGCTGTTTCTGGTGAACGGAAATCATGATCCCGAGCTGGGCTGGATGTTGAGCAACAGTGCTCCACATGACTGCTCGCCGGTTTGGGGCGCGACCGCGCGGGAGCAATATTATGCGTGCCCGATTCCCGGTGGGTTCTATTCAGGTGCGACCAGCGTGGACAATTACCAGCAGCGACCGCGTGATGCGTATTACGCCTTTGAATGGGGTGACGCACTGTTCGTGATGCTCGACCCGTTCTGGTATAGCAACCAAGGCGTTACCAAATCCAGTGACCCATGGGCGTGGACGCTCGGCACGAATCAATACTATTGGCTCAAGTCCACGCTGGAAAACAGCACGGCCAAATACAAATTTGTTTTCGCTCACCACTTGATTGGTGGCAGTTGGGACACTCAGGCGCGCGGCGGGCTGGAGTTTTCGCCTTACTTTGAATGGGGTGGTCTGAATACCAACGGCACGCCGGGTTTTGCGTCGCATCGTCCGGGCTGGCCGATGCCGATCCGCGCCTTGCTGTTGACCAATCACGCGCAAATATTTTTCCACGGTCACGACCATCTTTTTTGCAAACAGGATTACTACGCCAGCGGCGCGACCAACGGCAGCCCAGATTTGATCTATCAGGAGACTCCGCAACCGAGTCATTACCCTTACGACTCCTACAGTTATGCCACGGGCACCAACTTTGGATACAACTATCAAGGCGGCGTTTTCTTTGGCAGCTCCGGTCATTTGCGGGTCACCGTCTCACCAGTCATCGTCACGGTGGAGTATGTGCGCTCGTATTCTTCGGCCTATCCGCCGGCCTCGCCCGGCCCCGGCATCACCAATCGGATGGTCAGCTACAGCTACAACATTCCTGCAAACGGCCTGCTCAATGGTGCCATCGCCACGAACAACATGATCTTGCAATGGTCGGGACAATCAGGGCTGAACTACTGTGTTCAGTGGTCCTTCGAGCTGATGACTTGGACCAATCTCAATGTGGGACAAACCAACACCTGGACCGACACCAATCCGGTCTCAAGCCAGCCAAAGAAATTTTATCGGCTAATGTGGTAAGCAAAACAATGATTCCGAAAAGAACAACCAAAACAGAAAGAGCAAATAACATGAAAGAGACAAATATCTACAAGGAAATATTCCGGCTGGCGGTGCGGCTCACTGGATTATTTTTCCTTTGCATCGGCCTGAAAGATCTCGTCGTGCAAAGCTTCATGGTGCTGGCGCAGGCACGTAGCACGCCGCTCATCAACATCGTAACCAATTTCCTACCGGTTGCCTTTACGCTGACCGTTGCCATTTGGCTGCTACGCGGAAATTGGTTGATCCGCATGGCATATCCGGAGACTGGCAAAATTAGTCAACCGGTGTTGCCGGTGGTCCAGCCAACCGAACCGGAAACAGTCACTGCTGCTGCCCCGAAATTGTCTGACATGGAAATTGCTGAACAAAAGCTGGAGGCGTTGGTGGGGAAGAAAGACGGCCTGCCTGCTTAACCGCCATGAGAACGATTCGCTATCAGTTATTTCTTCGGATGACGCTGTTGCTGGCCGCATTGGTCGGAGTGTGGAGCGCAAGTGCGGCAACGACAAACACGGTGGTTTTTTTGGAAACGATGGCGACCAATGTGGTCAAGCCTTGGACCGGTTCGGGTTGCAATAATCCTTGGGCTGTCACTTTCAGTGTCAATAATCCCTTCGAGCAAAATCCGAATGCCAATTATGGCAGCGGCAATACCAACGGTTTTTCGTTCAAGAGTGGCACAACCAATCTGACCGACAGCACCATCACCACGACGTTGCCGATTGATGCTCGCGGCAACAGCGCCACGCTGACGTTTTATCTTCAGGTCAATATCACCAGCAGCAATGCCGGTTGGGCGATGCAGATCAATCCTGGAACGGGTTTCACAACCCGCCTTTCTGGTCAGTCTTCCGCAAGCCAAAGCTGGCAACTTTACACCTACAACCTTCAACCCGGCGACTTGGTCAGCAATTTGACCTTGCGCTTTGAATTCAGCGAAGGAAATACCGGCAACCGGATCTTTCTGGACCAAATCGCCCTCACGACCACCACCGGCACTTCCAACGCCATCATTCCATTCACGGCGCAATACGTGCGGATTCCCGGCGGGAATTTTCTGATGGGCGACCAGTTTGACTACATTGACATCAAGCATTACACCGACGAAGTGCCGGTTCACAATGTTTACATCTCGCCGCTCTATATGGACACGACGCTCGTGACCTGCCGTGAGTATTGCGACTACTTGAACGCCGCGCTGGCGCGGGGCTTGATCACGGTGAGCAATAACGTCGTCTATGCCGTCGGCGGCACGAATGAATATTTTTACACGCACGACGCTTCCTCATCGAGCCGCATTCAGTATCAGAGCGGAACGTTCGTCGTGCTAAGCAGCCGCGATTTGCATCCGGTCACGAGCGTGCGGTGGTTCGGCGCGATTGCGTATTGCAATTGGTTGAGCCAGACGAATGGTTTCAACGCGTGTTACAATCTTACCAACGGCGATGTGGATATCAGCGCGAATGGCTGGCGCTTACCAACCGAAGCCGAGTGGGAATACGCCGCCCACGGCGGGCAGACCAATCCCTACGTCATGTTCCCGTGGGGCATGAATACCAACGCCGACGGCTCCTATGCGAACTGGGAAAATTCCGGCGACCCGTTTGAAACGACGAACGATTATCCCTGCACGACACCGGTGGGCTTTTACAACGGTGCGCTGCGTTACACGACGAATTACAACTGGCCCGGCAGCCAGACGACTTATCAGACCAGCGACGGCTCGAATCCCTACGGCATCTACGACATGGGCGGTAATGTGTGGGAGTGGTGCAACGACTGGTATATGAACAATTACTACGCCTATTGCACGAACAACAACATTGTCACCAATCCACCCGGTCCGGTGCTTTCCATTTTGACCACCAATGATTATTTCAACGGCTCGCCCTACCGCTGCCTGCGTGGGGGCACTTGGTGGAACGGCAATTCGGCGAGCGACTTCGACTACGGCCACGCGCGGGTTTCCAATCGTGATCCGTCGTATTTTCTCGGCGGCGGTCCGCCCGGCGATCCTTACGGTCAGTGGAGTCAAACGGGCTTCCGGGTGATGCGTCAGGAAAAACTGACGCAGACGGTGGGTCTGTTCACCAACCTCGCGACTGCGCAGCCGGGTTACACGCTGTTCTCGCCGATGCAGGCCGACACCACTTACCTGATCAACAACACCGGTCAGTATGTTCACCAGTGGACGACCACTTACAACCCCGGCCGCTCGGAATATCTCATGCCCAACGGCCATTTGCTGCGGACTTGTTCGCTCGGCTCGCAATCGCTGCTCAACACCGGCGGCGGGGAGGGCGGTCGGTTGGAAGAGCGCGACTGGCAAAATAATCTGGTCTGGTGCTATGAACAGAACACCATCACGAACCTCAGCCATCACGACATCGCGCTTTTGCCCAACGGCAATGTGCTGATGATTATGTGTGAGGAGAAGCCTTTGGCGGAAGTTCTCGCCGCCGGTTTTCAGACGAATTCGCAGACGCAAGTTAGCGTGACCACCAACGGCGGTTACTTGCTGCCCGACGCCATTGTTGAAGTGCAGCCCGCCGCGAAGGACGGCACGACCAACGGCACGATTGTCTGGCAGTGGCACGTCTGGGATCACCTCGTCCAACAAAATGACGTGACCAAATCCAACTACGGCGTGGTCAGCAATCACGTAGAGCTAATCAACGCCAATAGCGGCCCGCTCCAACAGTTCTGGAATCATTTTAACGGCATTGATTACAACCCGCAGCTTGACCAAATCCTCATCAGCTCGCGCAATCAATGCGAAATTTGGGTAATTGACCACAGCACGACGACCGCGCAAGCTGCCGGCCATACCGGTGGTCGCTACGGCAAAGGTGGTGACTTGCTTTATCGCTGGGGCAATCCGGCCGTCAACAATCTCACCGACGCGACGCACAAAGAAATGCTCTGGCAACAGCACTGCGCCATTTGGATTCCGACCAATTGTCCCGGTGCGGGCCATATTCTCATTCACGACAACGGAATCAACCGCGCCAATCCGGCTTACACTTCGATTGATGAAATTGCGCCGCCGGTGGACGCGAATGGTTTTTATTCACGTGTCGGCAACACCTATTTCGGGCCGACGAGTTATTTCTGGCAATACACCAACAATCCGGCGACGAATTTTTATGGTGCGGACATCGGCGGCGTGGAACGCGAACCCAACGGCGACACGCTCATCACTTTTGGCATTCGCGGCACGCTGTTTGAAGTCACCAGTAATTCGCAAACCATTTGGAAATACATCAGTCCTGTGACCACCACTCCGCTGGCCCAGGGCAGCACCATTCCATTCGATCCGAACAGCAACACGAATTTTCCACTACAGACGCTCAATGAAGTTTTCAAAGTCCATCGTTACGCGACGAATTTTTCCGGCTTCACCGGCAAGGATTTGACGCCGCGCGGCACGATTGAAACTTACAACGGCGCGGCGACCGACACGGTCGGCCTCGGTCTGCCCGACATCTGGGTGCGCGCACACTTCGGCACTCTCTCCGCCGTCACCGCCACGAGCAGTCATTCGGGCAACGGGCTGACGGATATTCAAGAATTTCAATACGGCCTCGATCCGAACGTGTGGTCTTCCGCCAACGACGGTATTCCCGACGGTTGGGCCATCAAATACGGCTTCGATCCCACGCTCGCGTCCGTCGCGAGTCTCATCAACTCGAACGGCAACACGACGCTGCAAAATTACACCGCCGACCTCAATCCGACGAATGCCGCTTCCCGTTTAGCCTTCATCAATCTCAACGTCGTCGGCACCAATGTAAACCTCACTTGGATCGGCGGCGTCAACGCCTGGCAATACCTCGAATGTTCGCCGACGCTTCCGGCACCTCAATGGACTGCCATCTTCACCAACCCGCCACCCACCAGCATCACTAATTCAGTGCTGCCTACTGGCACCGCCGGTGGAACCAATCTGTTTTACCGAATCAACGCACACCGCTAACCAAAAGGAAATCATGAAATTCACAGCTAATCGTAGGAAATTCCTCCTGCTTCTGTCTTCAACGCTCGCGTGGTTTTCTCTGCCGCTAGCCGCGCAAAACAACGAACCCGGCCAGCGCCGAAGAGTTGGCGGCGGCGGCGGCGGTCGCAATCACCGCGACGCGCAAGATTATGTGCTGCCGCCAGAACTCGCGTCGTTCAGTTGGTTGTCGCTGGTGCTTGGCCGCGTGAGCGATCAGGCGGTGTCTGTGAACTCGCTGGCCAAGGAAACGATTGAAGGATTTTTTGAATACGGAACTTCGGCCGGGAATTACTCGAACAAAACTTTCATGCTCACGTTTGCGGCGAACAAACCGGGCGAAACCGTTTTCGAGAAATTGCAGCCGAACACGCAGTATTTTTACCGGCTGCAATTTCGCAAGCCGGGCGAAACGAATTTCATCGCACGACCGGAGTGCCGTTTTCACACGCAGCGCGCGGCGGGCAACACGTTTACGTTTGCGATTCAGGGCGACTCGCATCCGGAACGTCCGCAGATGAGCGAACCAAACTTGTATGCGCGCACCTTGCTCAACGCCGCCGCCGACAAACCGGATTTTTACATTTGCATGGGCGATGATTTCAGCGTCACGCCGGTGCGCGAGGTTAATTTTGAGTCGGTTGCTGAACGCTACACTTTGCAACGGCCGTTTCTCGGTCTCGTCGCGCAGTCTGCGCCGGTGTTTCTGTTGAATGGAAATCACGAACAGGCGTCGCTGTTTAATTTCAATCAAACCGACGAACGCCACGCCGTCGCCGTTCACGTGCAAAACGCGCGCAACCAATTTTATCCCACGCCGGCGCCGGACAAGTTTTATTCCGGCGACACCGAGACGCTGCCGTCGGTTGGCCTACGCAAAGATTATTGCGCGTGGACGTGGGGCGACGCATTGTTTGTGATCCTGGACAACTACTGGCATTCCCCGGCGCAGGTAGACAGCGGGTTTCGCGAGCAAGATATGGGCGGCGGCAAAGCTGGACGCGGGCAACGCGATTGGTGGGAACTAACACTTGGCGACATGCAATATTATTGGTTCAAACGCACGCTTGAAACCAGTAAGGCAAAATATAAATTTGTCTTCGCGCATCACGTTCTCGGCACCGGTCGCGGCGGCGTGGACGAATGTGATTTGTATGAATGGGGCGGCAAAAATCGTCGCGGCGACTACGAATTCAAAGAACGTCGGCCCGGCTGGGAATTGCCGGTGCATCAGCTCATGGTGAAACATGGCGTCACGATTTTTTTCCAGGGCCACGACCATCTTTTTTGTCGGCAGGAACGCGACGGCATAGTTTACCAGGAAGTGCCGATGCCGGCCGATCACGGCTACATGACTTACAATGAGGATCGCTACCAATCTGGCGTGAAGCTGCCGAACTCCGGTCACTTGCGCGTCACCGTCTCGCCGGAAAGTGTAAAGGTGGAATACGTCCGCAGCTTTTTGCCGAAAGACGAAACGGCACAGAATAAGACCGGCGACATCGCGCACAGTTACACCGTTAAGGCAAAGGTGCTTCATGTGTAAATGCCGCAAAATATTTTCCGGCTTAATGTCTGCTAAAGGTTTCTTCGCGCAGAATCAAGCCGTGAAAAACTGGTTCATCTTTTTTGCACTGCTGACGGTTGGACGTTCTGCCAGTAATGTCACCGCCGCACCTGCCTGGTTCGTCGTAGATACCATGCAGACCAACTGTTACAGCACCAGCGGCATCACCAATGCGCCATTGTTGGGGCTGGCGTTTTATGGTCAGGACGGTCAGGTCTTCGGCAACCAGTCCAGCTACACGCTGAGCGGCGATGGCAAGACGGTTCGCGACAACAACACGGGTCTGACTTGGATGCGCAGCCCGAATCTCACGCTCACGCCGCCCGTCAAAACCGACCGGATGGTTTTTACCAACATTCCCGCGTGGGTCACGAAAGTGAACGCCACCAACTGGGGCGGCTTCAGCGACTGGCGGCTGCCGACGCTCAAGGAATTGTATGCGCTCTTTGATTGTCGCGGCACGGATCCGAGCAGTTACACGGGTTCGGACACTTCCGTCCTGACGCCGTTTATCAACACGAACTATTTTCTGTTCGCCTATGGCAACACTGCTCTCGGCGAACGGCTGATTGACCAGCAGTATGCTTCGAGCACCACGTTTATTTTTGACCCCAGCGAATCCGGCTTCGAAAAAGATTTCGGCGTGAATTTCTCTGACGGCCGCATCAAGGGTTATGACGAGACGGATGTTTTGAGCCATACGCTCAAGACATTTTATGTGCAATTGGTCCGTGCTGGAACGAACTATGGTATGAACAACTTCACCAACAACGGGGATGGAACCATTACCGATGTGGCCACCGGACTCACATGGTCGCAAACTGATAATGCGTCGGGCATTCTCTGGTCGAACGCTCTGGCCTGGGTGCAGGCGCAGAACACCGCAACGTATCTTGGTCACAATGACTGGCGAATGCCAAACGTCAAGGAACTGCAAAGCATCGTCAACTACTCGAATGCGCCCGACTACAACGGCCTGCCGGCGGTTGATACAAATTACTTCACCTGCTCCGTCATCACCAACGAGGCCGGGCAGCGGGATTTTCCGTATTACTGGACTTCCACCACTCATGGCGGCTACAGCACCAACAACACCGGCGGCACGGATGCAGACTATGTCGCCTTTGGCCGGGCGCTCGGCTGGCCGTCCACCAATCCCAAATGGGTGGATGTCCACGGTGCCGGTGCGCAGCGCAGTGATCCAAAGACCGGGCCGCCTTACAGCTTCCCCGCCATCACTTATTTCGTCACCAACAATGGTGTGGTTTACAAGGGATATTCATTCGGTCCGCAAGGCGATGCGATTCGTAGTTTTAATTTTGTCCGGTTGGTGCGCGGCGGAAACTACAGCAGCGTGGATCACGTCGGCGACGGCATCCCCGACGGCTGGCGGCGACAATACTTCGGTGGTAGCGGCACCACGACGAACGCCGCCTCTTGTGCCGGTGGCGACCCGGATCATGACGGCGTGAGCAATTTTAACGAATACGTTGCCGACACTAATCCCACGAATGCGCTTTCGTATTTCAAGATTCAAAGCGTCACCAACGCCGGCGGCATTAAGGTCTATTATCAATCCTCGGCCAGCCGGAAATACTCTCTGTTTTACGCCACCAGCCTGACCGCCGGCGCATGGAATCCGGTCTCGACGCAAACCAATCTCGCCGGCAGCGGTGGCGTGGACTTCCTCGGCGACACCAACACGGCCAGTTCCCAGCGTTTCTACCGCATTGGCGTGGCCCTCCCTTGATTGCCCATGTTCCCAATCCTCCTTAAAAACGTTTTCCACGGCGAATTGTGATCACCGACATTCATAAAATTTTGACAAGCTGCCGCCTGTTGCTTTGCCTTGTTCCTTTGTCCGGGTTTGGCGCACCCACCAATGACATCAAGCTGGCGCATGGGCATCGCGCACAATCGGGCGCCAATGTTTTCAACGTCGCCGTGCCCGCGCATGATTACGATTTTATTCTCGCGCGACCGGAAAATAATTCGGTGACGTTGAGCGCGCTGGCATATCACGACCTGGAAGGTTTTGTGACATATCGGATGCAACCCGGCGCTGGCACCAATCAAACGGCGACGCGCCAACTCAAGGCGGGCGTGCCATTTGTATTCGTCATCGGTTCATTGCAAGCGGATACGAAATATATTTTCCAATTCCATTCGCGGGCAGTTGGTGCGGCACAGTTCAAAGACCGCACAGAATTTTCTTTCCACACCGCGCGACCGGCGGGAAGTAGTTTCACGTTCACGATGACTGCCGATGTGCACCTGGACGAACACACCAGTGCGCAAGTGTATGAGCAATCGCTCGCCAACATCCGCGCCGATGCGCCGGATTTTCACATTGATCTCGGCAATCTGTTTATGACCGACAAGCATGCCACGCGCGACGAGGCGGCACGACAATATTTCGCGCAGCGGTTTTATCTCGGCCAGATCGGTGCGCCGCTGTTTCTTGCGCTGGGCGTGCATGACGGCGAAAGCAGCCGCTATGACGACGATTCGCCCGACGACCTTGCCGTCTGGTCCAACGCGCTCCGCAAAAAATATTTTCCGAATCCCGTGCCTGATGGTTTTTATTCTGGCGATTCCATTCCCAAACCGCCGAGCGGCTTGCTGGAAAATTATTATTCGTGGACGTGGGGCGATGCGCTGTTCGTGGTGCTTGATCCGTATCGTTATTCACTCCGTTCGGGCGGGCGCACCAGCGACGGCTGGGCGTGGTCGCTCGGCCGCGAGCAATACGACTGGCTTGCAAAAACACTTGCGGGCAGCCCGGCGAAATACAAATTCATTTTCATTCACAACCTGCTTGCCGGCGATCAGGCTTCACGCGGCGGCGTCGAAATTGCCGGGTTCAATGAATGGGGCGGAAAAAACTCTGACAGCAGCGAGGGCTTCGCGCAGCATCGCCCCGGCTGGCCGATGCCGGTTCACAAATTGCTTTTGCAAAACCACGTCACCGCGGTTTTCCGGGCGCACGACAATTTCTACGCGCGACAGGAACTCGACGGCATTTTGTATCTGATGGTGCCGCAACCGAGCTTCGCCGGCGACGACCGCATCCGCGATTTGCAAAATTATGGCTATAAACAGGGCGTGTTTCGCGGCAACTCGGGCCATGTGCGGGTCACTGTCACTCCTCAAAATATGACCGTGGATTATGTGAAGTCCTCAAAATCTATTGCCGACAGTCATGTAGTGACCGCGCGATAAAATTATGAACAAAGCTATTTATCAGACGGCTTCACACCGCGGCGGCGCTTTTTGTGCCTGCATCAAATCTTGTGCGGAGCGCATTCTTATTTAAAATTGAATCATGCCCGTTCGCTTTAGATATTTGATTTTTTTGCTTTTGTTGCCATTGGTTTTTGCTTTGCAGTTCGGGCGCGCTCAAGTGGCGACGGATACGTCCCACTGGTCGTTTCGCGCCTGGCAGACGGAAGACGGTTTGCCGGACAACAGTGTCACGGGGGTGGCGCAAACTGCCGACGGTTATTTGTGGGTGGCAACCTACGGCGGATTGATGCGTTTCAATGGCACGAGTTTTTCGGCAGTGCCGCTGCCGAGCCTGCTAAAAAAATCCGTGCGCGCGATGCTGATAGATCCTCACGGAAATTTCTGGCTGGGGATGGATTCCGGGGCGGTGATTTGTTTGGAGGCCAACAAAGTGCGGACCTTCGGCACCGCCGACGGGTTGTCCGCCGAGCGGATCACGTCCATGGCGCTGGATCGCGAAGGCGCGATCTGGATTATTTCTTCCGGCGCGCTGTGCCGGATCAAGAATGACAAGGTCAGCCGGTTTTCCACGTCGGAAGGTTTGCCAGCGGGCGTCAATGCTTGGGTATGCAGCGATGCCAACGGCGAATTGTGGCTTTCCAAAGGCGGGCAGGTGGGCGTCTTTCGCGATGGCCGGTTTCAGCAAAAATTATCCTTCAATGAAACGTCCGTCCGCATTTTGGGGGCGGCGAATTCAGGTTTGTGGCTTTGCGTCGGCTCCAGCCTGTTGAAATATGAGGAAAATCAAACGCCGTTGGCACTCGCGCGGTTCACCAACAATGTTGAACCGCAAGTGCTATTTGAAACTCGTGCGGGCGCGTTGTGGATTGGCACCGCGGCGGACGGACTCTTCCGGTTCAAAGCCGGCGTGTTGGAAAAAGTCCCCACCTCACATCAATCGGTGAACTGCGTGAGTGAAGATCGCGAAGGCAACATTTGGGCAGGCACGCGTGGCGGCGGTTTGAATTTCATCCGCTCCAGCGCCGTCAAACTAATCGGGCGCGACGCGGGCCTGCCGTTTGAATCGGTGGCGTCCGTCTGCCAGGACACGGAAGGCGTCATGTGGGTCGCTTCGCAAAGTGGAACTTTGTCAAAATTGCAAAACGGTAAATGGGAAATATTCGGGGCGGATGCCGGTTGGACGAACGATGCGGCGACGTGTGTGGCGGCGGACAAAAAAGGCGGCGTGTGGGTCGGCGCCCGCAACCGCACTTTGAATTTTTTCCACAACGGTGTCTGGCAATCTTGGCAGCGGACAAACAATCTGCGGGGCGGGGCGGTGCATCTGATTTTTGTGGCCGCGAATGACGATGTTTGGGTTGTCACCGGTTCGCCCAGCCGGATACAACGGCTGCGCGACGGCAAGTTGGCGGATCCGTTACCGCTGCCCGGCGTGAATCACACCATCCGCGCAATGACCGAGAGCGACGACGGCACCCTCTGGGTCGGCACGCTGGAAGGACAGGTTTTGCGAGTCGAAGATTCGTCGCTGGTTGTCGAAACGGCGGTCATGCAGGAAAACAGTTCGCCGGTGCGGGCATTGGAAACCACGGCCGACGGGGCTTTGTGGGTGGGCTATGCCGGCGCGGGCATTGGCCGGTTACAGGCGGGGAAAATGACCCGTATCACCGAGGCCGATGGTTTGATGGATGATTTCGCCTCGCAACTTTTGGCGGACCGGAGCGGAAATCTCTGGATCGTTGGCAACCGCGGCGTGTTCCAGGTGCAATCGAATGAACTGGCGGCGGTGGCCGGCGGTCGGCCGGGAAAATTGCGCTCGCAGGTCTTCGGCCGAAACGAAGGGTTGCCGAATTTTCAGCCAAACACTTCTAGCTTTCCCAACGTCTGCAAGGCCGATGACGGACGCTTGTGGTTTGCCCTGCGCAGCGGCCTGCTGACGGTGCAGCCGGAAAACATCCGCGCCAATCCCGCGCCGCCGCCGGTGGTCGTGGAACGCGCGCAAGTGGATGACCAAACGGCGGCGCTCTATGCCGGCGGTTCGCCAGTGCAAACCGAGGACGGCACCGGCTTGCCCGATCTGCGCCAAGCCGACGCGGTGCTGCACATTCCCCCTGGCCATCGCAAGGTGGAATTTGAATTTGCCGCCTTGAGTTTCGCCTCGCCGGAAAATGTCCGATTCCGCTATCGCCTCGAAAACTATGATGAAAAATGGCTGGACGCAGGCAAAGCGGAACGCAGCGCGCGGTATCCCCATCTGCTGGCCGGCGATTACCGCTTCCGCGTGCTGGCCTGCAACAATGCCGGCGTTTGGAACGACACCGGCGCGGTGGTGGCCATTGTGGTGGCGCCATTCTTCTGGCAGGAATGGTGGTTTCGCGCACTGGTGCTGCTCGCCTTCACCGCGAGCGTGGTGGCGATTGTGCGCTATGTTTCTTTCCGCCGGCTGCGGCTGCGCATGCTGCGGTTGGAGCAGCAGTCGGCGCTGGAACGGGAACGCGCCCGCATTGCCCGCGACATGCACGATGAAGTCGGCGCGAAGCTGACGCGCCTTTCGCTGTTGAGCGAGATGGCCGGAGGCAACCCCGACTTGCCGGCCACCGCGAGTGGCGATGTGAAGGAGATTTCCGATACCGCGCGCGAAACCATTCGCTCCTTTGAGGAAGTGGTCTGGGCCGTCAATCCCCGCAATGACACGCTGGCCGATTTGGTGAATTATCTCTGCCGATATGCGGAGGATTATTTTGACGGCAGTCTTGTGCGATGCGTTTTCGATCTGCCGCCGGAAATGCCGAATTGTGGGTTGCCGACCGAGGTTCGGCATCAGGTTTTTCTGGCCGCCAAGGAGGCTTTTACCAACGTGCTTAAACATGCCAACGCCCGGCGCGTGCGGGTGCAGTTGGCACTCGCCGGGAATGAATTCAAAATTATCATCGAAGACGACGGTGCTGGTTTTGATGTGGCGGCCCCGCCGAAGCGCGCGGGGGGCGGCAATGGTTTGGGAAACATGAAGGAACGTTTGCGCAGCGTCGGCGGGCAGGTGGAATGCACCAGCACGCCCGGGCAGGGCACACGCATCGTTTTCCAGGCGCCCCGCAACCCCGAGGCGGCACCATGATCCGGCTTGTCCACACTTTATCCGACTATCCGCTGATCCGGCTTCCGGCTACGATGGCAGTAGAAAATGAATATGGTTCCAGACATGGGTGTGGTAAATTCGGCAGTGACGCGGCTCGATCCGGTCGCCGTCCTTGAATCCACGATGATAAAAGTTTCCATTGTCGAAGACGATGCCAAGCTGCGTGAAACGTTGGTGCGTTATTTTGCCGGACAGCCGGGTTATCGCTGTCTGAAAGCCTACGCGAATGCCGAAGCCGCGCTGGCCGACCTGCCGCTGCATCTGCCGGATGTTGTGCTGATGGACATCAACCTGCCCGGCATGAGCGGCATTGAATGCGTCGCAAAGTTACGCAAAGTTACGCCGACGCTGAAGATCATTATGCTGACCGTCTTCGAGGAAGGGGAACAGGTTTTTCAGGCTTTATCGGCGGGAGCATTTGGTTATCTGGTGAAGAGCAATCGCCCGGCGAAAATTCTCGAGGCCATCCGCGAGGTGTTTGACGGCGGCTCGCCGATGTCCGGCCACATTGCCCGCAAAGTCGTGCAATCGTTTCAATCCCACGCTGCCGCAAATGCCGCCGCCTGCGAGGAAACCGAATCGCTCACCGCCCGCGAATTGGAGGTGCTCCAGTCGCTCTCCCGCGGTCATCCCTACAAGGAAATAGCCAACGAACTGGGCATCAGCCTCAGCACTGTGCGCACTTACATTCAACGCATCTATGAGAAGTTGCATGTTCACAGCCAGACCGAGGCGGTCATGAAATTGGCCCGCAAACAGGGGGGGGTGACCTTGGCAATGGGGTTCAAATCGGATTGCAGTTTTTTCGGCAGATGCTAGGGTGGAAAAAAACAGCCTGCTATGAAAGAAAACCTGCCGCCCACTTCCCGCCGTAACTTTCTCAAATCCACCATGTCGTTGCCCGTCGCGCTGGCCGCTGCGCCGTCGCTGTTCACGCAAGCCGCCATGGCTGCCGAGGTGCCCGCGTCCACCGATGCGCTGCCGCGCCGTCAGCTTGGCAATAGCGGACCGGCGGTCACGATGCTCTGCATGGGCGGCATGATGGCCGCACTAAACACGGACTACATTGACATCGCGTGGTCCATGGGCATCCGCTATTTCGACACGGCTGATTGTTATCTCAAGGGCAAGTCGGAAGGGATCTTTGCCCAGTGGCTCGCCAAATATCCGGAGCGCCGCAAGGAAATTTTTCTCGTCTCCAAGGATCATCCTCACCAAGGCCCGGAGCAGTTGCTGGAGATGATTGACAAGCGGCTTGCGGCGTGCGGCACGACTTATCTCGACGCGTTTTACATCCACGGTCTCGGCCCGCGTGAATACGGCGAGGATTCCTTGAACTGGCCGAAGAGCGATGCCTACAAAAAAGTTGCCGAGAAATTGAAAAGCTCCGGCAAGGTTAAAATGGTCGGTTTCTCCTGTCACGACGGCCGGTTGCCGGATTATTTGAACGCGGCGGCAGAAGGCGGGTTCATTGACATCATCATGCTCGCGTTCAATCCGTTTTATCCCAAAGACGGCCCGCTCGACAAGGCGATTGACGCCGCGCACAAAGCCGGCATCGGCCTCGTCGCGATGAAGACGATGCGCAGCACCAAGGACGTGCCGAAGCGCCTGCCGGAACTCGACAAGCTCGGCCTGACCACGCATCAGGCCGTGCTGCATTCCGCCTGGAGCGACCCGCGCATTTCCGTCATCTGCAACATGATTGACAACGTGGACCAGATGACCAGCAGCACCGCCGCCGCGCGCAGCTACAAGGCGCCGCTCAAATTCGCGCACATGGAACTGCTCCGGGAAACCCTGCTCGCCGGCCGCCGCACCATGTGCACCGGCTGTCCGTCATGCGAGGCGTTTGCCAAACAAACCGGTTTTGCTTTCCACGACATCGCCCGGTTCGTCACCTACTACGAACAGGACGGCAACCTCGAGGCGCGCGACTATTACCAGGCGCTGCCGGCGTCCGTTCGGGATGCTTCGCAGGTGGATCTCGCCGCGTTGCGCGATGGCTGCCACGCCAAGACGGACTATCCGGAAATCATCCGTCGCGCCGAGCGCTACTTCGCCTGATTGCGGAACTGCGGGAAGATATGGCTTGAAATCTATTCGCTGCCAGCCCGTCTGGTTTGGCGGTTCTCAATTTTGAATTCATGGCGAACGAGAAAAAATCTGCCGCCGGCAACCGCCGCGAATTTGTCCGCACCAACATTCCATTGGCCGAGCGCCTCGCCAGTGTGGTCATCGTTGTTTTGCTTGCGGGCATTGGCCTCGCCATCGCGATCAAGGGGAAACATTTTGACCCGAATCTTTTCGCCGTCCGCACTGACTCTCTGAAATCCACCGCCGTCGCCGTCGAGGGCAAAACCGGCACTGCGCTTTCGACGCCGGCAATAAAACCGGCTGCGGAAAATCCGGTGGCCGCAAAGCCGGCCGCCGCCGAGGAAGGTTCGGCAGAAGGCGGCGCGGAAGGATCAGGCACGACACCCAAGCCCGCCGAAAAAGGCGAACCGATGGAAATCGCGCTCGACGGCCTCAAGCCGATGTCGCCCACGGAATTTTATAATTCCGACAATCTCTACGAAAAAATTGACGGCCGTTCACCGGCGTATCAAAGCTTCAACGTCCAACAACTTCGTTGCCGCACATTCAGCGTCGTCGCGGCGGCCGGTAGTTTTGTGGACATTTACGAATACCGTTTCGACTCGCCGGTGGACGCGTTCGGCATGTTCGCGCTGGAACGTGACCCGAAAGGCCAGCCGCTGGATTTTGCGCCTGATGGTTATTCCGGCGAGATGGGTTACTTTTATCGGCAGGGTGCCGTCTATGTTCAGATCATCGCGTCGGATGTGAAGCCGGAAACACTGGCGCTGGCGAAAGCGATTGCGCAAAACCGCGCGCAAGTTTTACCGGTGGATGATTCCGGTCTGGCGGGTCGACGCAAGCTGCCCGCCGCCGGCATGATCGCCGACAGCGTGTCGTTCGTGCCGGAAAACGCGCAGGGCCAGGCGGATTTCAAGGAGGTGTTTCAGGCAAAATATAATTCTGACGGCGCGGAACTGCCGTTTTTCATCATGGTCGCCACGCCGGATGCTGCGGCCAAGGCGTGGCAATCGTTTCAGGATTTTTGCGCGCGGTTCGGCAAGGCGGAAGTGCTGCCGGACGTGAACGGCGGGAAAATTTTCAGCGCCCAAGTTTTCGGCAAATGGAAAGTCATTTATCAGCGCGAAGGTGAACTCGGCGGCGTGTTCGACGCAACCGATGCGGCCAAGGCGCGGGCGTTCATCGAAAAGTATTTGCGCGGCGAGATTAAGTGAATAGATTAGCTAACGATTAAAATGAGTTCATCGAACCAGAACGATTCAACGCGGTCACCGGAAAATTCCGTCAGCCGGCGCGAATTTTTGGTGCGTCTCGGCATCACCGGCGCGCTCATTGCCGGCTCCGGTCTGGCCGCCCGCAAGCTTTGGCAGCCGAAACACTTCGTCCCCGGTTTTGAAAAAGTAAAAGGCCTGCAACTCCGCAGCTACGCGCCGGAAATCAGTAAAGTGTATCCGTCGCTTGCCATCGCGCACGGCACGGAACATGAAAAGACTATCCGCGCCGCAATGGCCGCTCTCGGCGGCATGGAGCGCTTCATTCAAAACGGCGATGTGGTGATGATTAAGCCGAATGTCGCGTTCGATCGTCCGCCCGCGCTCGCCGCCACGACGCATCCCGACGCGCTGCGCGCCGTGGCCAAACTTTGTTTTGAGGCCGGCGCGCACAAAGTCGTCATTGCCGACAACCCGATCAATTCACCGACCGGCTGTTTTCTCAAGAGCGGTCTGACCGCCGTCGCGTCGGAAATGAATCTGGATTTGCTGTATCCCGAAACAAATTCTTTCGCGCCGCTGTCGCTTGACGGCGAGATTTTGAAGGAATGGACTTTTTTCAATACGCCCTTCAAGCGCGCGACGAAAGTCATCGGCCTCGCACCGTGCAAGGATCACAACCTCTGCCATGCCTCGATGACGACTAAAAACTGGTATGGGCTGCTGGGCGGCCGACGGAATCAATTTCATCAACACATCCACAGCATCGTCTCCGATTTTGCCCTGATGATGAAACCCACGTTGGTCATCCTTGACGGCATGAATGTGCTGATGAGCAACGGCCCGACCGGTGGCCGCCTGTCCGATGTGAAGGTGATGAATACGATTGTGGCCGGCACGGACATGGTTGCCGTGGACAGTTACGGCTATTCGCATTTGCTCGAACGCGACATCGCCGAACTGACTTATCTGCACAAAGCGAACGACCGGGGCCTCGGCAAAGTGGATTGGAAAAACACCCTTTACAAAGAAGTGCAGGCGTGAAATTCAAATTCAATTTTTCGGATCTGCTCAAGCTGCGCAACGTCCGCCGCGTTGCACAGGTTTTTTTCTTCACGCTGTTTTTGTTTTTCGTCTTCGTCACCGACCTGCGCTACCTCAAAGGCTATCCGGTCTCGCTGTTTCTCGAACTCGATCCGCTCGTTTCTTTTGCCACGGCCATCACCACGCATACGGTTTATATGGGGCTGATGTGGAGCTTGCTGCTGATTTTGCCGACGCTGCTGTTCGGACGTATTTTTTGCAACTGGATTTGTCCCTACGGCATTCTGCATCACTTCACCGGCTGGCTGCTGGGCAAGCGCCACGCCGACGAACGCGAGCGCATCGAAGCAAACCGCTACAAAAAATTATATTCGCTGAAATACGTCATCCTCATCGCGATGATCGCTGCGGCTATCGGCGGCACGTTGCAAATTGGCTGGCTCGACCCAATCTGCCTGTTTCATCGCTCCATGAGCACCGTAGTTTTGCCGATGCTCAATTTGCTTTTCCCATCGTCCATTTACGTCCGGCAATACTTTCACGTCGGCGCGTGGATTATTGGTTTCATGCTGCTGTTCCTCGTCGGCATGAATGTCGTCATCCCGCGTTTCTTCTGCCGCGTGCTGTGTCCGCTGGGCGCGTTTCTCGGCACGCTGTCCACAGCGGCGCTATGGCGCATTGACCGCGACACTACCAAGTGCGTGGACTGCGATTTGTGTTTGAAAAGTTGCGAAGGCGCGTCCGACCCGCACACGCAATTGCGCAAGAGTGAATGCTTCGTTTGTTTTAACTGCATCGAGGATTGCCCGGAAGATGCGCTCTCCTTCAAATTTTTGCCTTCGCTCAAACAGGAAGTCACCGCGCCCGTCGTGACCGGCCGCCGCGCCTTTCTGGGCACGTTGATTGGATTGGGTTTTTACGCGTTTGGCCGCACCTCCGGCGCAAGCGACCGCAATTACGACAAGAAAGTCATCCGCCCGCCCGGTTCCGTGGAGGAAAAAGATTTTCTCGACCGCTGCATAAAATGTGATCAGTGCATTCGCACTTGCCCGACGAATGTGCTGCAACCTGCTGTTTTCGAATCCGGCCTGGAAGGCGTCTGGACGCCGATCCTCAACATGAAGCTCGGCTTCTGCGAGGTGAACTGCACGCTCTGCGGCCAGGTCTGTCCCACCGGCGCGATCCAGCGCGTGACCATTGAGGAAAAAACCGGCACCGGACCGTTCGTGACGGAAGGGCCGATCAAGCTCGGCACCGCCTTCTTTGACCGTGGCCGCTGCCTGCCGTGGGCCATGGAAACGCCGTGCGTCGTCTGCGAGGAAGTTTGTCCCGTGTCGCCCAAAGCCATTTTCTCGCGCGAAGTCACCATCATCAAGCGCGACGGCAATTCCATTACCCTGCGCCAGCCTTACATGGATCCCGCGCTGTGCATTGGTTGCGGCATCTGTGAGCATGAATGTCCTGTCACCGACGAGGCCGCCATCCGCGTCACCGCCATCGGCGAAACCCGTTCGCGCGACCGCCGGCTGCTGATGGATGGCGGCGTGACCAGCGCGGTGAATGAACTGGAAAAACGGCAACGCTGAAAACCTTTTACGAAGATGCCTTCCGGAGAACGTCCCCGCACCTGCCGCGCCTGCGGTAAGAAATTTGAATATCCCGTCAAGGGCAGTGCCGCGACGCGCCATCATTGTGAGGACTGCGTCGTCATACCTGTCGAAACCCGGAAAATTTTAGAGCGCCTCAGCAGCCGCGTCACGCAATTGGAAAACCAGCTCCGTCGCCTTCAGGAAAAGCCACCGACCTCGTAGCAGCGGACGTGAGTCCGCTCAAACTTGCCGGGCATGATTTGGGCCGATTGATGCCGGGTGCCACCAAACTAAACACCTTTAGCTAACGCTTCATTCGTGCTGCCGCGCCGATAGCCTTGTAAATCCAGCGTGACGTGCGCGTAGCCGATTTCCTTCAAGGCGCTGGCGATTTTATCCATAAAGCCGTCCGTCAAAAATTTTTGCATTTCTGCCGGGCCGACTTCAATGCGGGCGAGATTTTGTTTTTGCAGTTCATGATGCCGCACGCGCACGTCGTGAAAGCCAAGATCCCGCAACGCATATTCCGCCAGCTCGATCATCCGCAGTTTTTCCGGCGTCACGGTCTCGCCGTAAGGCACGCGCGAGCTCAGGCACGCCATTTGCGGTTTGTCCGCCGTCGGCAAACCGAGCTGCGCGGATAGCTCGCGGATTTCCGCCTTGGTCAAACCCACTTTCTTGAGCGGCGCGCGCACTTGAAATTCGGCCGCCGCTTTTGCGCCCGGCCGGAAATCGCCAATGTCGCTGGCGTTTTCGCCGTAGGCAATCACGGCGAAATTTTCCGCGCGCGCCAGCGGTGCCAATTCCTCGAACAACTCGTGCTTGCAGAAATAACAGCGGTTCGCCGGGTTCGTTGTGTAATTTTCGTTGGCAAATTCCTGCGTGTGCAGCACGCGCACGGGGAAGCCGAATTTTGTCGCGATGTCGAGGGCTTCCGCCAGTTCGCGGCGCGGCAAACTCGCCGAATCGGCAATGGCCGCCAGCGCGCGGTCGCCGAGAACGTCGTGTGCGACACGCGCGAGAAAAACCGAATCCACGCCGCCGGAATACGCCACGAGGCAGGAGCCGTAGCTTTTCAGCAGTGCCCGCAATGTTTCCAGTTTGTTATTCGCTTCGCTCATTACTTTAAATTTTTTGCGGCTTGAACCGCCGCCTCGAATATCTGTTTTACCGGCACTTTTTTTTGCGCCGCCAGTCTTCTGACCGATTCAAATTCCGGCGCCACTTGAACCACTTTACCACCAAGCCGGCCGATTTTCACCGTGACCTTGCCGAAAGCGGTTTTCACGTCGGCAAATTCGCGCCGCAACTTGCGCCGTTCCGCAATGGTCTTGCGGACACCAAACGCCGTCGTCTCCCGCAAAATGAATTCGCTGAATTTGTCGGCGTCCGTTTCGGCGCACAAAACCGTGAGCAGCACGCCGGGCCGGTTTTTCTTCATCTGAATCGGCGTGTGAAAAACATCGAGCGCGCCGGCTGCCAGCGCAGTTTCAACCAATGCCCCGAGAATTTCTCCGGCGCAATCGTCCAAATTCGTTTCCAGCACCGCGATGCGATCCATTTCCCAATCTAAATGGGCAGATGATTGCATCGCGACGCTCGCTTTGGCCTTTGGGCCTTGGGCTTTGGCCTGCGTGCCTAGCACGGCGCGCAGCACATTTGGCCGCGTCTGGTTATCGCGCGTGCCTAGGCCGAAGCCGATTTTTTCGGCGACCAGATTTTCCATCGGGCCAAAACTCTCGACAAATTCCGCGAGCAGCGCCGCACCCGTGGGCGTGACAAGTTCGTGGGGTTCCTCGCATTGTGAAATGGGAATTTTTCGCGCGCCGAGAATGGCCAATGTGGCCGGCGCGGGAACGGGAAAACGCCCGTGCGCACATTGAATCCAGCCCGTGCCTTCGACCACCGGCGAGGCGAATACGCGCGGTTTGCCGAGCATTTCCAGGGCGATGGCCGCGCCGACGATGTCCACGATGGAATCCACCGCGCCGACTTCGTGGAAGTGAACTTCGCCCGGCGGCAAGCCGTGGATTTTCCCTTCCGCCACGGCGATGCGCTGGAAGACAGCGATGGATTTTTGCTTCACCCACGCGGAAAGTTTGCTGCGGGAAATCAATTTTTTAATTTCGGCAAAATTTTGCTGGTAGTCGTGGTGGTGATCCTCGTGCTCGTGGCCATGCGGATGTTCGTGCGCATGGTGATGATGGCCGTGCTGGTGGCCATGTTCATGGGAATGTTCGTGGTCGTCGTGCGCATGGGCGAGGTGCACATTAAATTTTACGCCGGCAATGGCGGACTTTTGTCCGCGGGAGATGTGCAGATGGTAGCCGTCGAGCTTGAGTTTTTTTAATTCGCATTCGAGCTTCCCGGCGTCCACGCCGAGGTCGAGCAGCGCGGCGACGAACATGTCGCCGGCAATGCCACTGAAAATGTCGAGGTAAAGCGTTTTCATCGAAAAATTATTTCAACCACGGATGCACACAGATTAACACAGATGGGAGAAAGTTACAGAAGCCAAAAGAATCTGTGTTTCATCTGTGTTTATCTGTGGCCAAGGAATTGATCTGGCTTGCCGCGTAACCAGCCCCGAAGCCGTTGTCAATATTCACCACGGTCACGCCGCTGGCGCAACTGTTCAGCATGGCGAGTAGTGCGGCGACCCCGCCGAAACTCGCGCCGTAGCCAACGCTGGTTGGCACGGCGATGACCGGCTTGGAAACGAGGCCGGCAACAACGCTGGGCAGCGCCCCCTCCATGCCGGCGACGGCGATGATGACGTTCGCCTCTTGAATGGTTTCCATCCGCGCCAGCATCCGATGCAGGCCGGCCACGCCGATGTCGTGAATGCGTTCCACGCGGTTGCCCATCACTTCGACGGTGACGGCGGCTTCCTCGGCCACCGGCAAATCGCTCGTGCCGGCACAGACCACGGCGATGAAGCCGGCGCGCTTGGGTAAAGTTTTTTTCTCGATGGTCACGCAGCGGGCGAGGGTGTGGTGGACGGTGCGTTTGAATTTTTTCCGGAGCGCGCGGGCATGGTCGGCGGTGATGCGGGTGACCAGCACTTGCTGGCCGTGTTCCAAAAGTTTGGCCGCGATTTTCACCACTTGTTCCGGCGTCTTGCCGGCCCCGAAAATGACTTCGGGGAAATTTTTCCGCAGCGCGCGGTGCGTGTCCACCTGCGCGAAACCGAGGTCGGCCACCGGCGCGGCCTGAAAGGCGTGCAGGACTTTTGCGCGCGGGATTTTCCCGTCGCGAAATCGGTCCAGCAGTTGCGCGGCTTCGGTCGTTGTCATCGCGGGACAATGCCTCACGCCGCGCTGGCTGTCACGCGGGAATTCTGCTCCCCGGCGGGTGCGCGGCCGCATCCCGCCGCTTGCGTTGGGGTCGAACACGATTTACTTTCCGCTCCATGAAATATCGTCGTTTTGGCCGGACCAATTTGCAGATGCCGGTCATTTCCTGCGGCGGGATGCGTTACCAGCACAAATGGCAGGATGTGCCGCCGCAGGAAATTCCCCGCGCCAACCAGGAAAACCTCGAGGCCTGCATTCATCGCGCGCTGGAACTCGGCATCAATCACATCGAAACCGCCCGCGGTTACGGCACATCGGAAATGCAGCTCGGCGCGTTGTTGCCGAAACTGCCGCGCGACAAAATGATCGTGCAGACCAAGGTTTCTCCCAAGGCGACGGCGGAAGAATTTCTCAAGACATTCGACGACTCGATGAACTACCTGAAGCTGGATCATGTGGACTTGTTGTCGTTGCACGGCATTAACCACCGCGAGACGCTCGACTGGTCGCTGAAGAAAGGCGGTTGTCTTGAAGCCGCGCGGAAACTGCAGAAGGAGGGCCGCTGCCATCACATCGGTTTTTCCACGCACGGCACCACGGATACCATTTTGGAGGCTGTCAATACTGGCGAATTCGATTATGTCAACCTGCACTGGTATTTCGTCAACGACCTGAACTGGCCGGCGGTCGTCGCCGCAAACAAATTGGACATGGGTATGTTCATCATCAGCCCGAACGACAAGGGCGGCAAACTTCAGGAGCCGGGCGAAAAAATCAAAGCGCTGTCTGCGCCGCTCACGCCAATGCAGTTCAATGATCTTTATTGTCTCAATCGTCCGGAAGTTCACACCTTGAGTTGTGGCGCGGCGAAGCCGGCGGATTTTGACGAGCACGTCGCCGCGCTGGAATTTTACGATAACATTCCCGCGACAATTGCGCCGATTGAAAAACGCTGGCGCAATGAAATGGAAAAAATTCTCGGTGCCGACTGGTGTGCACGGTGGTTTGAAGGTTTGCCGAACTATGGGGATGTTCCCGGCCAAATTAACCTCTCGGAAATTTTGCGCCTTTGGACCTACGCCAAACCGCTCGACCTGCTGGCGTGGGGCAAAATGCGCTACAATCTACTTGGCCAGGCTGAACACTGGTTTCCCGGCGAGAACGCCGCGAAACTGCGCGAACACGATTTGCGCGGCGTATTGAAGAACAGTCCGTTTGCCGACCGCCTCCCGGACATCCTCGAAGAAGCGCACCGGATGTTTTTCGAAAAACCGGTGGAGCGTTTGAGCAAAAGTTGACCGGCCTTCCACGTTGGTTTAGGACGGCAAATCTTTTCCCGTCGTCGTCACTGTGAGCTTGCCGTGCTTCACGCCCTTCGCCGCGATGAGCTCGTCGGCAATCCGGCGGATGACGCTGGCCTTGCCGCGCACGATCAAAACTTCCAGGCAGTTGTGATGATCCAAGTGGACGTGAACCGTGGAGAGAATTGCATCGTGATGATCGTGCTGGATGTCTGTGAGACTCGCCTGCAAATGCGGCTTGTGATGGTCATAGACCAGCGTGATGGTTCCGGCGATTTCGCCGGAATCTGATTTTTGGCGGTGCTCCACGAGCTGGGCGCGGATCATGTCAGCAATGGCAAGCGAGCGGTTGTCATAGCCTTTTTCGTGCGTCATCTCATCCAGTTGTTCGAGCAGCGCGGGCGGCAGCGAAACGCTGAAGCGCGTGGCGGTTTCTCTTTTCATAAAAGCTTAAGATTTGTCCATTTCGGATTTTTTATGAACCAGCACGCGCCCAACGACGCAGGCGAGGCCGAACATGATGAGTGTGCCGACGGCTCCCGCGATGGCTGTGGCGATACCTGCCGAACTGATGCCAGGCATTTTGTAGTCGGGAATCCACGTCTTGACGAGTGTGGCGGCATGGCCGGCAAAACCGAATTTCGCCGCGATCTTGTCCAATCCATCTGGCCACGCGCAGGCGTAAGGCGAAACGAAAATCGCCAACCCCAGCGCGATGACCAACCCGAATGCGAGAAATTCCCAGCCGGTGCCACGCGTGGTCGGGACATCTTCCGCTTCGAGCAAATCAGGTCGCGTCCGCGCAATCGCCAGAATCACCAGCGACGTGATCAATCCTTCGCCGACACCGATGAGCACATGGACGCTGATCATCGCCGGAAAAACCACTTCCGGCGGCAGCGTGCCGGACAGGGCCAGTTCTCCGGCGCATGTCACCGCCGCCAGCACCGTCGAAAGCCAGGCGGCGAAAAACACCGCCGTGATGCGTCCGCGTAAGCCTGGAAAAATTTTTCGCGCCGACCGGTAAATGGCGCAGCCGACGACCGCACCGATGAACGACATATTAAAAATGTTCGCGCCCAGCGCCAGCACGCCGCCGTCGCTGAAGAGCAGTGCCTGCACCGTCAACACGCAGGCAATCACAATCGCCGCCGCGCCGGGGCCGAGCAGCACGCCGGCCAGCACGCCGCCGAGTAGGTGGCCTGAAGTGCCGCCGGCCACAGGAAAATTCAACATTTGCGCCGCGAACACAAACGCCGCGCCCAATCCCATCAGCGGAATCTTGTGGCGTGGCAGCGAGCGGTTGACCTGCCGCGCCGCCACGGCCAGTCCGCCGACCGAGAGCGCGCCGGTGAGGGCGAGCGTCTTGGCGTCCAGAAACCCATCGGGGATGTGCATAAAATCTTGTCGGGCTTACGGGCTTATGGTAAGTGTTACCAATAGTCAAAAACGTAATACTTTAAGTTTCTCCGTCAAGTCCAAACGATTAATTTCCGCCAATGACCGCCCGTCATTTCATGGATCATGGCCAAGGCCAAAGTGCGCTGCACCGCTCGCCAGCCGGTTTAAAACTGGCCATCGCGCTGGCGCTGGTGCTGGCCGTCGTGCTGCTGCCGCGCACGCAGATAGCGGGCTTGTTTGTGGTGGCAGTCATCTTGACAGCTTTGCTCGTATTCAGCCGGCTTTCCTTTTTATTTTTGTTGAAACGGATGGTGCTGCTGGAGCCGCTGGTGCTGGGCGTGGCGGGCCTGATGTGGTTTCAGCCGGGCGGCGGGAAGATTTTTGCGGCCGTCATGGTCAAGGCCAACCTGTGTCTGCTCACGACGGTTCTGCTGGCCAACACCACGCCGTTCACGGAACTGGTGCGCGTGTTGCAACGGCTGCGCGTGCCGTGGCTGTTTGTCACCACGCTGACGCTGATGCACCGGTATTTGTTCGTGCTGGCGGACGAGACGGAGCGGATGCGCCGCGCCCGCGCGAGTCGGACCTTCACGCGCGGCCGACGGTTCCAATGGCAGACGCTGTCGTCGGTGGTCGGACAATTATTTGTGCGCGCGTCGGAACGCGCCGAGCGGATTTACAGCGCCATGACGGCGCGCGGTTGGAAGTAAATGAACGCGATTGAAATCACCAATCTGAAATACCGTTATCACGACGGCACGGAGGCCTTGCGCGGCATCAGCTTTCGCGTGTCGCCGGGGGAGTGCATTGCGCTGCTCGGGCCGAACGGTTCCGGCAAATCCACGTTGCTGCTGCACTTGAACGGGCTGCTCCCGGAAAAAATCATCGGCGACGGCGCAGTGAAAATTTCCGGCGAAGCGCTCGCGCCGGAAAATCTGGCTAAAATCCGGCGGCAGGTCGGGCTGGTATTTCAAGATCCGGACGACCAGTTGTTTTGCCCCACAGTGGCCGAGGACGTGGCGTTCGGTCCGCAACAGCTTGGCCTGGGCGAAGCGGAAATTGCAGCGCGTGTGAAATTAGCTCTGGCCCAGGTTGGGTTACCCGGCTTTGAGCAGCGTTTCACCCATCATCTGAGCCACGGCGAAAAACGCCGCGCCTGCCTCGCGGGCGTGCTGGCGTGCGAACCGGCGATGCTGGTTTTGGACGAGCCGACCAGCGACCTCGATCCGCGCGGCCGGCGCGAGTTCAAGGCGCTGTTGCGGGAAATCCCGGCGACCAAGCTCATCGCCACGCACGATTTGGAAATGGCCGTGGAATTATGTCCGCGCTCGATCATTCTAGATCACGGCCAAATCATCGCCGACGGGCGCACCGTGGAATTGCTCGCCGACGAGCCGCTGATGCTCGCACATGGGCTGGAGCGGCCGCATATTTTGCATCATCTCCATCCGCATTGAGCGTTAGTTTCGCTGAGGGCAGGGTTGATTTTGACAGGAACAAACGATGGTTGGGCAGCGTCAGCGCTCAATTTTTGTAAAATAAATCCCGTCCGCGTTGACGCAACAAATGCCCCTAAATTCGGCTGATAAACCAAATTTTTCATATTGCTACAAAGTTGCAACAAAAACACCGGGAATACCATCGCCGCTCTACTGCTTGCGTTAATGCTGGCTGTCGCGGTTCAAGCCCATGAGCGGGACGGCGACGTTCGACGCATCCACCCACCGGCGTTGGTTTGGTCGCTCCACACCGGTGAGTAACACGGGGATCACGTCACCCGCTTTGGTCAGTAACACTAGCCCCAAAATTGCCACAAGCCTTGCTTTGTTAAGCGATGAGAAATTGGAAATCAATACGTGGTGCCAGAAAAAAGCCCTATGCCGAAGGGGCCACAACGACTTTTAACCACAGCAGACTTGGCCGAGAGCCTGCCGCGCTTGTCGGACCGGGCGCGGCAATTGTGAACCCAATATCCGACCGGGAATAAAAAGCAAGCAATGCAAAACCGCTCAGGTTTTTGCCATGTATTTGGATGGTGGAGGATAGCGGTCTCGAACCGCTGACCTTCTCAATGCCATTGAGACGCTCTACCAACTGAGCTAATCCCCCGTCCAAATGCGGAGGCACAATTTAAATTGTCCCCGCCGCAAGTCAAAACATTTCGCCGCGCGAAATCTGGTTGAACCGCCGCGCCCAAATCTTTAGCGTCTGCCTGTGCCGTCCCAACTCTGCATCGCGTTTCTCACGCATGAGCCGTTTTATCCGCCGTCCGGCGGTGGTTCGGCCGAGGCCGTTTTTCTGGTGCAGGAAATGGCGCGGCGCGGCCACGCGGTTCATGTTTTTGGCCCGGAGATTGATGATGCGGCAAGCGTGGAAATAAAATTCGGCGTCAAACTGCATCCGTTCACCCGATGGCAGATGGGCCGTTACGCGAAGCTCCGCAATTTCAAATACGTCGCATATCCTTTTTTTCTCGAACGCCTGGTGGCCGCCGCCGCGCGGGAAATAAAATTCGATCTGATCTTTTCGCAGCACGCCATTTCCGCCGTGGCCGCCGGGAAATTAAAAAAGAAACTCGGCGTGCCGGTGGTGATGAATTTCCCCGACCTCCTCACCGGCTTCATGGAAACGTGGCCGGCCTACGTCGCGCCCAAACCGCTGGTGCAAGCGCTAATGCGTTATGAAATGTCACTGCCGGCGCGCTACGGCGTGGACGGCGTGTGCGCCATCTCCGATGAATTTGCCGACCGCCTCGCCGCGCGCGGCTATCCGCGCGAAAAAATCTGCCCAATTTATTACGGCTACGATGCGTCGGCTTTTCCGTTGCGCGGGCAACTGCCGCCGGCGGGCCAGCCGCCGGTCGTGGTCATGCACGGCTCATTCGACGCGCATCACCTCGGCCAGATTGCCTTTGACGCGGTGAAATGTGTCGTGGCGCAAAAACCGGAGACGATTTTTCGGTTCGTCGGCAAGCGCACCGCCGGGCTGGAAAAATTTCTGCAACGGGCGCAGGCCATTCCCAATTTCAAATTCGAGGCGACGGGTTTTACGCCTTATGCCGAAGTTTCAAAAATGCTCGCCAGCGCCACGGTGGGCATCGTGCCCTACGAGGAATCCGCCGGCACGCACTGCGCGTTTGTGGCGAAGATTGTGGAATACGTCGCCACCGGACTGCCGACGGTTTGCACGCCGCTGAAAAGCGTTCGGAGCTTTTTCAAAAATGATCCGTTGGTGAAATTTTCCGAATTCAACGGCGACGATTTTGGCCGGAAGATTTTGGCCTGGCTGGATGAACCGGTAGCCAACTGGCAGCCGCTCGCGGCCACTTCTTCGGTCCGCGTTCAAGCCGAGCTTGACTGGCAACCACTGTGCCGCAAGGCGGTGGATTTTGCGGAGAAGATTTGTTCAGCCGCCCAGTCGCCCAGCCCGCCAAGTTGAAAACTTTGGGTTTTGGTGCCCTTGGCGGCTTGGCGGTTCAGCTTTTTCCCCGCTGCCGGTTCACCTCATAAAGAAATACCGCTGCTGCCGCGCTGACGTTGAGTGAATCCACATCATTCAGCATCGGAATCACCGCCGCCTCATCGCACACGGCCAAAACTTCCTGGGAAATGCCGTGGCCTTCGCTGCCAAAAACCAGGCAGCAATCGCTGGTGAAACTAGCATGCGACAAGACCTTTCCGTCCGGGCGCGGATGCGCGGCGACGCAGCGGATGCCCTGCACGCGCAATTCATGCAAGGTCTGCACCAGATTCGTGGATTCCAGCACCGGCAGTTTGAACAGCGCGCCCATCGAGTTGCGGACCGTGCGGCGCAGGAACAGGCTGCTGCACGTTTCGCCGGCGATCAAAGCGGAGACGCCGAACGCCACGCAGTTGCGCATCAGCGCGCCGACATTTTCCGCGTTGGCCAAACCGTCCATCGCCACCAAAAAACGCGGGCGCGGACTGGTGGCGAGAATTTTTTCCAGCGACAATGCCGGCGGGATTTTGGCGATGGCCAGCACACCTTGGTAAAGTTCAAAGCCGACCATGCCGGTCAGCAAATTTTTCTCGCAGACGTAAACGGCGATTTCATTTTCCGGCCGCGCCCGCAGCAACGGCTCGAATTCAGCCAGCCGCTCTTCGATCAGCAGAACGGAAACTATCGTGAAATTGCTTTCCAGCAGGCGCTCAAAAACCTTGTCGCCTTCCACCACAAAAATGCCGAGCGCCGCGTGCTCGCCGGAACGCTTGAGCGTGCGATACGGTTCGAGTTCCAGCCGGTCGAGCGAGGAAATTTTTTCGAGGCGGAGCATGATTACAATTCCAAAGTCGCACACGGCACTTCCTGCGCGGCGATTTGCATCGCGACATGTTTCGCGCCGATGTGGTGGAGCTGTTCGGCCATGACGTGATGCGCGAGTTCGGGTTTGTTGCATTCGCGGCTCAAGTGCGCGAGGTAAAGATGTCGCAGGTCGGCGGACATGATTTGCGCCACGGTTTCAGCGGCGGTCACATTGGAAATATGGCCGTGCCGGCCGAGGATGCGCTGCTTCAACGCCCACGAGCGGCGCGGACAATCCTGCAGCATTTTCACGTCGTGATTGGATTCGAGCACGAGGACATTCGCAATTCGGATGCGTTCGAGCACCAGCTTGGTGACATGGCCGAGGTCGGTGGCAAAACCGAAATTGCCGGCGGCGGTGCGGATTAAATATCCGACCGGGTCCTGCGCGTCGTGCGGAATGGCAAACGTGTCCACGCGCGTGTCGGCAATCTCAAAACTCGCGCCGGTGTCGAACAGATTGCAGTTGAATTTTTTCTCCAGTTGAAATTCAAATGCCTCCTTCGTGGCGCGGTTGCAGTAAATCGGAATGTTCAGCTTCTGCGCAATGCCAGTGAGACCGGCGATGTGATCGCTGTGCTCGTGCGTGATTAAAATAGCGGTGAGATTTTCCGGGGTGCGGCCGAGCGTGGCGAGGCGCTGGCGAATCTGGCGCGGCGAAAAGCCGGCGTCCACGAGGATGCGGGCCTCGGCGGTTTCCAGATAGGCGCAATTGCCGGCGGAACCGCTGCCGAGGATGGTGAATTTGACGGACACGAAATGAAGTTAAAGCGGAAAGCGGAAGGCGGAAAGCGGAAAGCGGCGGATATTTTGTTTTGGCCGCGTCAAATTTGACTTGGTGGAAAAGCCCATTATTTTGAACGAGCCGCGACCTGAATAATTTTGGAACGCGGCGTGCTTTTATCCGATAAGGCGAGTCAGATTTTTGAACCATGTTGTCGAAATGTAGTTTTCTCAAGATTATTGCCACGTTTGTTGTGGCTTGGTCGCTGGGCCGCTGTCCCGTTTTTGGCGCGGCCCTGAAAACTTTGTCCGGCCATGTGCCGGCGGTGACGAGTCGGCTGGCGGCCACCGGGCGCGTGCCGGCCACCAACCAGTTGCATCTGGCCATCGGCGTGCCGCTGCGCGATGCGGCGGGGTTGGATCAATTTCTCGGCCAGGTTTCGGATCCGGCCAGCCCGAATTTCCGCAATTATCTCACGCCGGAAATGTTCACCGCGCGTTTTGGCCCGACCGAACAGGATTACGCGGCGGTGCAAAATTTTGCCCGGACGAACGGCCTGACGATTGTCGCGACGCATGGCAACCGCCTGCTGCTCGACGTGGCTGGCCCGGCGGCGGCGGTGGAAAAGGCGTTTCACATCAAGTTGCGGACCTACCGGCATCCGACGGAGAACCGCGATTTTTTTGCGCCGGACACCGAGCCGACGGTGAATGCGGCCGTGCCGGTTTTGGACGTGAGTGGCTTGAATGATTTTGCGCGGCTGCATCCGAATTTGCGGATGCAGGACACGGCGAGTCGGTCGCTCACACCGCAAGCGGGTTCGGGTTCGGGTGGAACTTATCTCGGTGATGATTTCCGAAACGCGTATGTGCCGGGCACGCCGTTGACCGGCGCGGGCGAGATGGTCGGGCTGGTGCAGTTCGACGGATTTTATGCCAGCGACATCGCCACCTACGCGACGTTGGCAGGCGGTGGTCGGACGAATATTGTCATTCAAACCGTTTTGCTGGACGGTTTCAGCGGCACACCGACGACGGGTGCCAACAGCGGTAATATCGAAGTGTCGCTGGACATCGAGATGGCGATGTCCATGGCACCGGGCCTGGCGAAAATCGTGGTGTTTGAGGCGCCCAACAACCTGGCCTATTTCAACGACGTTTTGAACGCGATGGCCACAAATTATCTGGTTAAAAATTTGAGCACCTCGTGGGGCGGCGGCAGCCCCAACGCCACCTCCGAAAATATTTTCAAACAACTGGCCGCGCAGGGCCAATCGTTTTTCAACGCCACCGGCGACTCCGACGCATTCGTCGGCGCGGTGTCGTTTCCGTCCGAAAGTGTGAACATCACCCAGGTTGGCGGCACCACTTTGACCACTGGCACGGGCGCTGATTACAACTCGGAAACCGTGTGGAACCGGGGCAATGGCGTGGGCAGCAGCGGTGGCATTAGCACCACCTATTCCATCCCGTCCTGGCAACAGGGCATCAGCATGGCGGCCAACAGCGGTTCCACAACCATGCGGAATATTCCCGACGTGGCCCTGACGGCGGATAATGTCGAGGATTATTACGGCAATGGCACCAGCGGCAGCGTCGGCGGCACGAGCTGCGCCGCGCCGTTGTGGGCGGGCTTCATGGCGCTGGTGAACCAGCAGGCGGCGGCGGCGGGCCGCGCGCCGGTGGGCTTTGCCAATCCGTCGCTTTACGCGATTGCACGCGGTCCCAATTATGCCAGTTGTTTTCACGACACGACGATGGGAAATAATTTTTCGAGCAGCAGTCCAAGTTTGTTTGCCGCGACCACCGGCTACGATCTCTGCACCGGTTGGGGCACGCCGGCGGGAACAAATCTCATCAATGCGCTGTTCGGACTGGCGGACACATGGGGAATTTTTCCGGCCGGCGGACTCGTTTCCAGCGGCAATCCCGGCGGCCCGTTCACCGTGACCTCGCAAATTTATACGCTGACGAATTCCGGCGCCGCCGCGTTCAGTTGGCAGTTGTCCAACACGCCAACCTGGCTGACGGTGTCGCCGACCAACGGCGTGCTAGCGGCCGGCGGCCAGATGCCCGTGACTGTCAGTCTGAATTCCGCAGTTGCCAGTCTGGCGGCCGGCAGCTACCACGCCGACTTGATTTTCTCCAACCAGACCACCTCCGTGCTGCAACTCCGTCCCGTGGACTTGCAAGTCCTCAACCCAAACATCGTTCAGAACGGCGGCTTCGAGACCGGCAGTTTCACCAGTTGGACCTTGGTGGGCAACGGCGTATCGGGCCAGACCATTTACAACGTGGTGGTCAGTGCCGGTTCGTTAAGTGGCGGTGCCAGTTTCGTTCATTCCGGGACGTATGGCGTTTTCATGGGCGACAATACGCCGGCCACGCTGACCCAAACCCTGACCACGACTCCCGGGCAAAGTTATCTTTTATCCTTCTGGCTCGCCAATCCGGTGAGCGGGGCCGGCCAGGAATTTCTTGTTAATTGGAACGGTAACCAAATTTATTTCCTCAACAACCCGCCGGTATTGGCGTG
Organism: uncultured Verrucomicrobia subdivision 3 bacterium; assembly: GCA_903884535.1. Taxonomy (GTDB): domain Bacteria; phylum Verrucomicrobiota; class Verrucomicrobiia; order Limisphaerales; family UBA11358; genus UBA11358. The sequence goes on along the minus strand of CAISEZ010000067.1, from coordinate 10,762 downwards.
GACGAATCTTACGTTTGTTGTCAAGGTCACGGGTGCCAGCACCACGCTCCAATTCGGCGCGGCGAATCCGCCGGACGGTTTTGGACTTGATGATATCAGCGTGATACCACTGGCATCGCCGACCATCACTTTGCAGCCGACCAACCTCACTGTGCTGGCCGGCAACTCGGCGACTTTCAGCGCGAGAGCGAGCGGGGCCGCGCCGTTTGGTTATCAATGGCTCAAGAATGGCAATATCATCGCCAACGGAACCGGCATCACCGGTGCCACCACCAACGTGCTCACGCTTGCCGGCGTCACCACAACCAATGCCGGCAATTACAGCCTCGTCATCACCAATGTCTATGGCAGCAGCACCAGCAGCGTAGCCGCGTTGATCGTGGATCTGCCGGTGTTCAATATTCAGAGCGTCGCCGCCAATCACAACGGCGGCTTCACCTTGAATCTGACTGGCACGCCGGGTGCCAGCTATGTTTTGGAGGCCACGACTAATCTATTGTCACCAGCTGGCTGGCTGCCGGTCGCCACGAACATGCCCGGCACCAATGGCCTCTGGCAGTTCACCGAGCCGCAAGCAGCCAATTTTCAAAAGAAGTTTTACCGGCTCGAGTTCATCCAATAATTTTGTGGGCCGCTTGCCCCGCGGTTCAAAAAAAAGCAAGATGGCTGTGTGAGCCAGTTTGTTCAATCGCTTGAAAGTGAAATCGTCTCGCGCGGTCTGCTGCCGCGCGGCCGGGAAATTCTCGTGGCCGTTTCCGGCGGCGCGGATTCGCTGGTGCTGCTGCACGCACTGCATTCGCTCGCGCCAAAATTTCTCTGGAAAATTTCTGTCGCGCATTTCAATCACCAATTGCGCGGGCGCGCCAGCGACGCGGATGAAAAACTCGTCCGTCAAACGGCGGCGGATTTGGCGCTGCCGGTTTTTATCGGCCGCGCGGATGTGAAAACCTACGCCGCAAAATCAAAATTTTCCATTGAAATGGCGGCGCGCAAATTGCGGCACGAATTTTTGGCGCACACGGCCAAGGCGCAGAAAATTTCCGTGGTCGCCCTTGCGCACCACGCCAATGACCAGGTGGAACTTTTTTTCCTGCGTGTGCTGCGCGGTGCCGGCGGCGAAGGTCTGGCCGGCATGAAATGGTGTTCGCCGTCGCCGGTGGACAAAAAGCTCACGCTCGTCCGGCCATTGCTGGGATTGACAAAAATAGAACTGCTCGATTTTGGGCGCGAAAATAATATTAAGTTTCGCGAGGATGCGTCGAATGCGTCTTCCGATTTTTTGCGCAACCGGATTCGGAACGAACTGCTGCCGCTGCTGCAAAAAAAATACCAGGCCGGACTGACCAAGACCGTTTTGCGGCTGATGGAAATCACCGGCGCGGAGGCGGAGTTTGCCGGCGAAGCGGCGCGGCGATGGCTTGGTAGCAGCGGACGTGAGTCCGCTCATAAAAACAGCCAGAGCCGACTCACGTCGGCTGCCACCATCAGTAAAGAAATTTTTGAACGGCTGCCCGTCGCGGTGCAGCGGCGAGTTTTGCAGCTTCAATTGATCGAGCTGGGTGTCGGAACAGATTTTGAGCTAATCGAGCAGCTTCGTGAAACGCCGGTGAAGGTTGTCAGTGTTGGTCCAGGTTTGTCGGTGGCACGCGATGCGGCGGGAAAAATCCGGTTGCTGGAACCAGTTGAAACCAAATTCAAATCCGATGAAATCAAATTAAAATTGTCGGGCAGGGCGGGGCGGGCAAGATTTGGCCGTCTTGAATTTGATTTCACGCTCCAAAAAGAAAACGGCTCGCGTGGACGCTCGCCCCACTGCACGGAACTTTTTGACGCGGACAAAATCGGCGGCGAAATCATTCTGCGCCATTGGCGGGCGGGCGACCGGTTCCAGCCGATTGGTTTGCCGTCGCCGGTGAAGCTGCAGGATTTGTTTGTGAACGCCAAAATTCCGCGCGAGCGGCGGCGTGAGTTGGTGGTGGCGACCACGGCGGCGGGCGAGCTGTTTTGGGTGGAAGGTTTGCGGATCAGCGAGCCGTTCAAGCTGACGCCGGCGACCCGCCGGCGGCTGGTTTGGGCGTGGCATGCCGTTTAAGCGAAGAAATTCGCTTTACAGCGGTCGTGTAAAAAATTATTCTTCGTCCCTAATTTACTATATGGAAGCGAAGACAAAGACGATTGACACATTTAAAACGCACGCCAAGGACACGGGTTCCGCCGACGTGCAAATCGCGCTGCTCACGCACCGCATCAACCATTTGACCGAGCATTTGCAGACGAACAAGAAGGATCACAGCTCGCGCCGTGGTCTGCTATTGATGGTCAGCCAGCGCCGCCGGCTGCTGGATTACCTCGCCAATACTGCGGTGGGCCGTTATCAGGCGGTCACCAAGAAGCTCAAGCTGCGTAAATAATTTCACCGCGAAGGCGCGGGTTTTCCCCGCGCCTTCCAACCGGAGCCGGGCCGTCCGCGAAGGCTCGTTTCCCCAACCAAAAACCTCGCGCAAGAAAATTCCGCCGCCTTCGGGAAATTTCATTCAGCTCCGAAATCTTTCGGGGTTCACTGAAGTTCCTCAGGAGGCGGTGGTTCAGAAAGTCAGATATGTCAGAGAAAATTACCGCCACAGTCGGCGACAAACAAATCACCATCGAAACCGGCAAGCTGGCCAAACAGGCTGACGGGGCCGTGACCGTCCAGATGGGCGAAACCATCGTCATCGTGGCCGCCGTGGCCGCCACCAAGGCGAAAGAAGGCCAGGACTTTTTTCCGCTCACCGTTGACTACCGCGAAAAAGCGGCGGCGGCTGGAAAATTCCCCGGCGGCTACTTCAAGCGCGAAGGCCGTCCGACGGAAAAAGAAATTCTCACCTGCCGTCTCACCGACCGCCCGATCCGTCCGCTCTTTCCGAAGGGCTGGTATAACGAAGTGCAAGTGCAGACCGTGCTGCTCAGCGCGGACGGCGAAAATGATCCCGATATTTTGAGCATCGTCGGCGCGAGTGCGGCGTTGATGGTCAGCGATATTCCGTGGGCTGGACCGCTTGGCGCGGTGCGCGTCGGTCGCATTGACGGCAAGTTTATCGCCAATCCGACACACGCAGAACAGGCCGAGAGCGATCTCGACCTCATCTACGTCGGCAATGAAAAAGACATTGTCATGTATGAAGGCGCGGCCAAGGAAATTTCCGAAGTTGATTTTGCTGCGGCGTTGAAATTCGGCCAGGAATGCTGCCAGCCGCTGATCGAAGCGCAGAAGGAACTTGTCAAGAAAGTCGGCAAGAAGAAGCGCGAAATCACGCTCAAGATTGTCCCCGACGAAATCCTCGCCGATGCGAAGGCGCTCGCCGGCGACCGTTTCGTCCCCGCGTTGCTCCTGCCCGGCAAGCTCAACCGCGAAGCCGCGTGCAACGCCATTAAGAACGAAGTCGGCGAAAAGCTTGTTGCCAAATACGGCGCGGAGAAAGTCACGCCGTTCGTTATCAACGACGCGTTTTATTACATCCAAAAAGAAGCCGTCCGCAAATTGATCCTCGAAAGCGGCAAACGCCTTGATGGTCGCGGCTTTGACGTGGTCCGTCCGATCACGAGCGAAGTCAGCATTTTGCCGCGCGCTCACGGTTCCGCACTTTTCGCCCGTGGCGAAACCCAGGCGGTCACGCTCGCCACGCTCGGCACCGGCGACGACACGCAGGAATTTGATTCTTACACCGGCGGCGGCACCGAGAAGAAATTCATTCTCCATTACAACTTCCCGAATTTCTCCGTCGGCGAAACCGGCCGCATCACCGGCCCCGGCCGTCGCGAAATCGGCCACGGCGCGCTCGCCGAACGCTCGATCGAATCCATGATTCCGACCGAGAATTATCCTTACACCATCCGCGTCACCAGCGAGATCATGGAATCCAACGGTTCCACCTCGATGGCGTCCGTCTGCGGCGGCACGCTCGCGCTGCTCGACGCCGGTGTTCCGATGATTCGTCCGGTCGCTGGCATCAGCGTCGGCATCTGCACCGAATATTCCGGCGACACCATTTCCAAATACCAGTTGCTCACCGACATCATCGGCTGGGAAGATGCGTATTGCGACATGGATTGCAAAATCGCCGGCACGGAAAAAGGCATCACCGGTTTCCAGCTTGATCTCAAGCTCAAAGGCATTCCGCACGCGCTCATGGAAATTGCGGTTGAAAAAGCCCGCGTTGCCCGTCTCAGCATCCTCGCTGACATGGCCAAGACCATTTCCGAACCGCGCAAGGAACTGAGCAAATACGCGCCCCGCATTCAGGTTCTCAAGATCAATCCCGAGAAGATCGGCATGCTCATCGGGCCTGGCGGCAAAAACATCAAGCGCCTCGTCGAAGAATCCGGCTGCGAAATCGACATCGAAGACGACGGCACGGTCAACGTGTTCTCCGTTTCGGCGGAAGGCATGAAGATCGCCGTGGACGCCATCACCGGCATGGGTGCCGAAGCCGAGATCGGCAAGATCTATCGTGGCAAAGTCGTCACCGTGAAAGAATTCGGCGCGTTCGTTGAATTCCTCCCCGGAAAAGACGGCTTGGTCCACATCAGCGAGCTCGCCAACTTCCGCGTGAAGCGCACCGAAGACATCGTCAAAGAAGGCGACGAAATCACGGTGAAGTGCCTCGGCGTGGATGAAAAAGGCCGCGTCCGTCTCTCCCGCAAAGCCGCGATGGAAGATCGCGACAAGGAAGAAGCCGCCGCTGCTGGCGCTCCGGCACCGCAGGCGTAATTCGTCCGAAAAAATTCAAAGCGCGGATGGCGAAAGCCGTCCGCGTTTTTTTAATTTTACCAGCTTAGTTCGCAGCCTATCTTCAAATTAGGCCGATGCCTATCTGTTCGGATTGTGAATGTCATCATACCACCACCAAGTAAAATAAATATGCGTGCATCCTGTGCCAATCTCCATCGTCTGAATTTGGTAGTTATGATGCTTCGCATCGTAATAAAAGCAAAGACAAGCTGACAAAATGGAAACGAGTAACAGCGGCGCAGCAAATGTCCGAAACCGCCAAGCAAAGACAAAAGCTATGATAAAAGCTGCTAAAAGAACAAAGGATGAAGTCGCGTGATAGAAAAACTCTGACCATGTCACATGGCCACGCCTCAACGCGGCATAAAGCCCCAAACACCAAGCCAGATCTGAAATGTAAAAATGTGTAATGCCAATGCCAGCGACTCCTAGCAATGCCAACCGCAAACTTTTTGATGTGAACTGGCGTTGGAGCATACGAATCGGCCTAACAAAGATTCGGCGGCGGGCTTCGCAGCCTATCCTTGGTTTTATTTTTCTGGCTCATTTCAGCTAGACCGTATTTCCGGCCGTTCTAGTTGTCGAGCCGTATTTCGTCTGGCTATCCGTGAATTTTTTAGAAATAAAAAAGCCCGGCGGGAAATCCCGCCGGGCTTTGGCGAATCAGAATTTATTTGTGGCCGGGAATCAGGCTGCCCCATTTGCACGGCGAGACGAGCGTTTCAATCGGCAGTTCCACAAACAGCCCGGCTTCCAATTCGTCGTGCGAGCTGTTGTAGCCGGTGTTCCACAGGCCGCGGAAATAATAGCGCACGCCGTTTTTGCGGCTGGCATAAAACGGCAGTTCGGTGAGCACTTGATTGCGGACGCCGGACAGGCCGTCGGTGCCGCCGACAACGTATTCGATAAAACCGTGGTTGAGCGTGGCGCGCACGCCGGCGTAACGCGCCAGCCGCGCCGGGCTGCCGTCGAAAAGCTGGTCGAAGCCGATATTGGCGGTCGGTCCGAAACCGAGCGCGAGCGGCCGGCACATGGGACAAACGGCGTTGGTGCGGGCGAACATCTGGCTGGTCCAGTGCATCCACGGCCAGTAAAAGTCGGCGCGGAATTGGATGCCTTCGCCGGAGCCGGGATGTTTGCTGTCGTCGGGCTTGGGCAAATATTGGTGGGAAATTTCGGCGTAGGCGTCCGGCATCAGCCAGGCATTTTTGCCGGCGTGTTCGCGGAGTTCGTCGCCGTTGACGGCGACCCGGGCGCTCACATAATACGTGTCGTTGTTGTCGCCGTGATTGACGTGCTGGTATCCGGCGCGGACTAGGAAGGAGAAATAATCATCCTCGTCTTCCATCTGGCATTTGGCGAGCGTGCAGCGACTGGCTTTTTTGGCGAAGTCGCCGCTGTAAAAATTGGTCGGGGCCACCGGCACAGTCGCGGGCATTTCGACGATGGTGTGGTGCGGCGGGGCGACCGGCGGCACGGTGGGCGCAGGTTCCGGTGTGGCCGGCGGCGGCACGGGTGTGGTCGCGGCGAGCGGCAAATTGGTGATGGCCGGCGGTTCGGCTACCGCAACTGGTGCGGGATTGGTTGACGTTGCGGTCACAGCGGCATTGGCGTCGGCGGTATTGGGGTTCGTGTTGGTGGGATTTGGCGCTGGTTCCGTGCTGGCGGACGGCGGCGGCGTGTTCTTACCGCAGCTCAGGTTCAATGAAATGACGCACGCCAAGGCGGCGGTCATCGAAATGGGCACGGCAAAAGATGTTTTTTTCATGTAACGAATGTTTTTGGCGTCTGCACCGAACCGGTCTATGATGCTCGCTGGCGCGGGTTTTTCAAGTCAAACTCTTGATGGCGGCGGACAAAGCATGCTTTGTTTCGCGCAGAACAAAATATAACAGGTTTGACTCGCCTCGCTGTGGAAATTAAATTCAAGCCAATGCTGGCTGCTGCAATCAATGTCACGGGTTCAATCAGTGAACGCGTTTCTCATGGCGACCCGACTTGTTCCTGGAAAAAAATCGTGGAACCGGTCGAGCCGTTTCTTCATGCCGTGACGGACCAACTGATGCGGCAGGCGCAGGGCTTTGATCCGCAGATCGTGCCCTACGCCGAGCACGCGCTGAACAATGGCGGCAAGCATTTGCGCCCGACGCTGGTGGCGCTGGCGGCGGGCTGTTTCGGCAAGCCGACCGACGCACACGTTAAAGTTGCGGTCATCATTGAGATGGTGCATCTCGCCACGCTTGTCCACGACGACGTGATGGACGAAGCCACCGTCCGGCGCAGCAGCCCGACGGTCGCCGCGAAATGGGGGAATGAAATTGCGGTGCTGTTCGGGGATTGCTTGTTTGCCGAGGCCTTGCGGCTCGCGGCGAGTTTTCCGACCACCGAAGTCTGCCGCGCCGTGGCGCTGGCGACGAACACGGTTTGTTCCGGCGAAATTTTGCAAACGCAGCAGCGGCGGAATTTCGTGGCGGCGCGGAAGGATTATTTTCGCGTAATCGAAATGAAAACCGGCGAGCTGTTCACGCTGGCGTGCGATCTGGCGGCATTTTTGGGCGGCGCGACGACGGAACAGCGTGCGGCCGTGCGTGAATTCGGCACCGCCTTCGGCACGGCTTACCAAGTTTATGACGACTGCGTGGATTTGTTCGGCACCGAAGCCGAGGCCGGAAAATCGCTCGGCACGGATCTGGCCAAAGGCAAATTGACTTGGCCGCTCTTGCTAGCTTGGGAACGCGCCAACGCTGCGGAACGCGCTGCCCTGGAAAATTCCATCCAAAACTGGCAGCCGGAAAACTTGGCGGCGGTGAACGCCTTGCTGGCGAAATACCGGACATTCGGCCCGACGGTCGAAGCGATTCACGGCTTTCTGGAACGGGCGCGGAAAGCCCTGGCGACGCTCCCGGCGTCGTCGGGTCGAACCGGATTGCTGGCGATGACAGATTATTTGGCGCAACAAACCGAGGCTTTGGCGGTTCAATGATTATGTCCGAACCGAATCCCATAATTGACCCCAATACACCGGCTGGAATGCTGGAGGGGGATTTGGTCAAGCAAGCGCGCCGGGGGGATTTTGCCGCCTATGACGAGCTAGTGAAGCGTTACCAGCAGCGCATCTACGCGACGATTTATCACATGACGTCGAATCACGAGGACGCCAACGACCTCGCGCAGGAATCTTTTATCAAGGCATTTCAGGCGTTGCCGTCTTTCAAGGGCGGATCGACATTTTACACCTGGCTTTACCGGATAGCGGTCAATAAGACGATTAATTTCCTGAAACAGCGGAAAAATCGTCAGCACATGAGCCTCAATGATCTGGATTTTAATGCCGAGCATGATCCGGATTTAATGGCGCTGATTTCGGATAAAACCCCGGTGCGCGAGGTCGGTTTGACGGAACTGCAACAAAAATTGAACGAGGCGTTGCTCAAGCTGTCTGAACCTCACAGAATGGTCGTGGTCTTGCATGATGTGCAGGGCGTGTCGCACGACGAGATTGCCGAGATGATGAACTGCAATATTGGGACGGTGCGTTCGCGGTTGTTTTACGCGCGCCAGCAGTTGCAGGGATTTTTGGCCGAATATATCAATCCAGCATGAAAGCATGAAACATAGCGATAATAATTTTAAAACGTTGCGCCAGCTCTTGAAACTCAAGCAGCACGAAGTGCCGCCGCCGGGCTATTTCAACACTTTCTCCGATCAGGTCATTTCACGACTCCAGTCCGGCGAAGGCCGCGCCCAATCTAGCACCGAACGCATCGCCGATCAGGCACCGTGGCTGGCTTGGCTGTTGCAGTTATTCGAAACCCGTCCCGGTGTCATTGGTGGATTTGCCACCAGCATGGTTGTTTTATTGGTGATTGGCGTCATCATTTCCGAACGCCCCGATTCGCTGCCGAAAAATATTCTGACGGCCACGGCGGATTCGCAGCCGACCCCGTCGCTGGCAGCCGTGACCAGTCCCGATCTTGGCGGCGTCGTTCAGGCCTCCGGCATCGTGGCCAGCACCAATCCCGTGACCAGCCTGCAGCCGGTGACCACCCTGTTCGGCCAAGCCGGTGGCTCCTCGGGCTTGTTTCAGGCGGCAAGCTTTTCGCCGACGGGCAGCGGCAACTGAACTGATTCGAAAAACAATTTGATTTACGCGGTGTGCGCTTGAAACGCCGCCGCGTTTTTCATTTAATCTGCGGAGTGCCAACCAAAGTCATCGCGGTCGCCAACCAAAAAGGCGGGGTGGGAAAAACCACCACTGCCGTCAACCTCGCCGCCTGCCTCGCGGCTGAAGGAAAAAGGGTTTTGCTGTTCGATCTGGATCCCCAAGCCAATGCCACCAGCGGCGTCGGCCTCGAAAAAATTGACGGCGCCAGCGCCTATCTCGTGCTGTTGGGTGAGGGCGGTCTGCTGGAAAAAATAAAACCGACCGCCTACGAAAATCTATCCGCCATTCCGAGCGAGGTGGATTTGTGCGCCGCCGACCTCGAACTCGCCCGGCTGGAAAACCATCTGCATCGCGTCGCCCTCGCGCTCCAGCCCGTGCGCGATAGCGGACGGTTCGACCTCGTGCTGCTCGACTGCCCGCCGTCGCTTGGAATTCTTTCACTGAACGCCTTCGCTGCGTGCGACGGCATTCTCATTCCGCTGCAATGCGAATATTACGCACTCGAAGGCATCTCGATGATGAACCGCGTGCTGGACCAGCTTCGCGCTGCCGGCGTCAACCCGCGCCTGGAAATCTTCGGTGTGGTGATGACGATGTTCGACGGCCGCACAAAGCTTTCCAACGAAGTCGTGGACGAAGTCCGCCGGCTGCTCGGCGCAAAAGTGTTTGAAACGCTGATTCCGCGCACCACGCGGCTCGCCGAGGCGCCGAGTCACGGCCAGCCGATCATTTATTATGACAAATACAGCTCCGGCTCGGCGGCTTACCAGTTGCTCGCGCAGGAAGTCATCGCGCGGCTGAACACCAATAATTGTCCATGAAATCGCAGATTTTGGAAAGTCAGGCGCCGGCCGTGCCTTAAAATTCCGCATGATTTTATTTGCGGCCGCCAAAAAACACATCGTCGCTTGCCGCGCCTGAAAAATTAATTTAACCTCCAACCCACCTGATTTATGGCCAAAGAAATTCTCGAAATGGTCGTCGAAACTGCGACGATGGAACTGCCCGACACCAAGACCCTCAAGCTCAAATGGCCCGACGGCCACAATCCCGATTTCAAGACCGGGCAGTTCATCACGCTTTACTGGCCGGACACCACCAACTACAAACGCGCCTATTCGCTTTCATCCTGCGCCCTGGACCGTGGTTTTTATGAGGTCACCATCAAGCGCGACGGCAAGATGGGCACGCGCATGGTGGACTGGGCGAAGGTGGGTGATAAAATTTTCGTGATCCTGCCGGTCGGCAAATTCCTGCCGGTGCTGGAGCCGAACAAGCACCTCGTCTGCATCGCTGGCGGTTCGGGCGTGACGCCGTTCCGGGCGTTTGCGCGCGAGGCCACCCGCCGCAAACTGGAGACGAAAATCACGGTGCTCTACAGCGTGCGCCAGCCCAAGGACATCATTTTCAACACGGAATTCCGCGAACTGGAAAAGGAAAATCCGAATTTTAAGTTTCTCGTCACCTGCACGCGCGCGACGCCGGAAGACAATTGGACGGGCCGCACCGGCCGCGTCACGCCGGAATGGATCAAGCAAATCGCCACCGATCTGCCGAACACGGTTTTCTACGCCTGCGGGCCGAACGCGCTCGTGGAATTTGCCGAGGAACTCGTTGTTCACGGCCTCGGTCTGCCGAAGGAACAGATGAAGACCGAGAAGTGGGGCTGATGAATTAAAAATTAAAAATCACTGCTGTCCGGTTTAGAAACCAAGTAAACATTGGTGATTTTGCGGGTTGGGGGGTTGGGGTGGGAGTGGAAGCTGAGCAAGCGCCTGTGAAACGGGCATTTTCTCAAACAGAGTGAGGCTCAAAATCTGTAAAAT